>NZ_JAQSLN010000001.1:900000-998895 GCF_028649655.1 Halobacteriovorax sp. GB3 | reverse complement strand
TCTAAGGATTCTTTCTCATCTGTTTTGCAACCGAAGCTGCAAACTTTAACAACTATTTGAATTTTAAAGAACTGTCATTTTTAAAGCTCAGCCAATTTATAACAGCGTTTTTGCTTTGTCACGAACTTTTTTAACTTTTTTTTCGACATGAAATTTTTACAAACTGAAGTTTAGATTACTCTTAGACTTCTTAGCGTTTGTTTTTCGTTTCGAAGTTTGTTTCGTGTTTCTGACAAGATCGGATACTACAGATCTGAGATATTCTCGTCAACCCTTTTTTTTCTTTTTTTTAACTTTTTTTTTCATTTTCTTATAATAGTAATTCTTACATGGTTTCTCTTTAATACTAATAACTTGCATTAGTTTTCCTTAAGTCAAACTTTTACCTCTATATAAAGATAGGAAGCTACTTTTATAAGAGTAGTTTTTTAATAGGAATTAAAAGGATTACAGAAGCTAAAACGAAAAAGGCCTTCTCATACAGAGAAGGCCTTTTAACTTACTTACTTATAGTGAATGGAGTTTCTACGCTATTTTTTTAAAGGATACCCAGCTTTCTCTAAAGACTGAACAATCTTGTCAGATGCTGAAGTAATAAAGTCTCCACTTAGTGTTTGATTAGGATCACTAAATGTTGCACGTACAGTAACAGCTTTCTCTGAATCACTTAATTGAAATGTATCTACAACTTGAAATGAAGATAGCTCTTTAATCTTTGCCTTCTTGCTAATGCTTACAATATCACCAACAGCAACTTCGTTGCTAACAACAACAGTGCAATCAAAGTTAGAAGAAGGAAACTTACTAAGAGGTTTATACTTCGTTTTATCTTTTAACTCTCTTGCTTCAAGTGGAGTTAGATCAAGGATCGCTAAAGAGACATGTCCTTTTACTTTGAAGTTTCTAAGAACAAGTGGATGGATTGAAGTAATAACACCTTTCATTTTACCCATGAGTCTAATATTTAAAAACTCATATGGATGTACACCACTCCAGTCTTCGTTAATGATTTCATTTTTAAACTTAGGATGAGCTTCGCAAAGATCTCCAGGAATGTTCTGAGAATCCATAAGTGATTCAACGGTATTAACAAGTTCCATAAAAGGAGTTTTTTCTTTTGAGTAGAAAAGAATTGCTAACTTTGATGATTCATTTGAAAAGTCTTTTTCATTAGCATGATATGTTCTACCTAGTTCGAAGAATCTAAATTCAGAAAAGTTCTTAGCATTAACTGCACAAGCCTCAAGAAAACTTGGAACCATACTTGTTCTCATGAGATCTGTATCACGGCTTAGAGAATTAATAAGCTCCAAATTATTTTCTATTGGCCAATTTGCTTTTGAGTAAAGTTTCTCTCCAACCATAGGGTATGTCATCACTTCAAAGCTATTAGCATTGTAAACCATAAAGTCACGAATAGAGCGGTGAAGATTTTGAGCAGGAGTTAGCCTCACTGGATTAATATCTAATTTAGGTGACTGTGGTTCGATATTATCGTAACCAATAATACGTCCAACTTCCTCAAAAATATCTGCTTCGCATTCGATATCTTTAGTCGATCGATAACTTGGAACAGTGATCAGTAGTTCGTCATTTTTCTTCTCAACTTTAAAATCTAAATTCGAGAGAATGAAAAGAATCTTGTCTTCACTTAATTCTTTTCCAAGGTGCTTGCAAACTCTTGCAACACTTGTTTTGACGTTTACTGTTTCAATAGCATCAAGATCAACCCCATCGTATTCCACTTTACCAACGACTGTTGCGCTTGGATTAAGCTCTAAAATGAGTTCAACCATACGAAGAAGTGTTCTTTTACAAAGTTTTGAATCAAGGGTTTTCTCATATCGCTGAGAAGAGTCAGAACGAAGTCCTAAACGAGTTGATGTTCGACGAACTTCAGCGGCCTTCCAGTTTGCAACTTCTAAGAAAAGCTTTGTCGTTTTATCAGTTACTCCAGAATTGAGACCACCCATGATTCCGGCCAGACAAAGAACGCCATTTTCATCACAAATAACCGTATCATCTTCGACAAGGTTTCTCTTTTCTTCATCAAGTGTTACGAACTCTGCTTTTGAGCCAAGATTTTTGATTGTAAGAGCACCTTTAATCTCTTCACGATCAAAAATGTGATTTGGCATACCAAGTTCAAGCATGACATAGTTTGAAATATCAACGATTGAATTAATCGGTCTAAGTCCAACGGCCTTTAGCCTCTTTCTCATCCACTCAGGCGACTCTCCAACAGAGACTCCATCTACAGAAAGACCGTAGTAAGATAAACAAGAAGAATCTTTGTCGACTACAGGAACAAGAGGAGAAGTTTCTCCTGTAATTTTTGAAAGTACTTTCTGTTCCCATTCTTTATTGTAAGGATCCTTAAGTTCAGTTTCAAAAACAGCAGCGAACTCGCGTGCAAGTCCAAAGTGTCCCCAAAGATCAGGTCTATGAGTCAGTGATTTATTATCAACGTCCAAGATGATGTCTTTTGTTTCGTTGTAATAATCAAGTGCGTTCACTCCAACTTGTGCATCTTCTGGTAATTCGATAATACCAGCAGACTCTTCGGCAAATCCGAGTTCTTCTTCTGAACAGAGCATCCCCTCAGAGAGAACGCCACGGATTTTTTTAGGCTCAAGAGTGAGACCGTTTGGAAGAGTAACTCCAAGTGGGGCATACATTGTTTTTAAACCAACTCGTACGTTGGCCGCTCCGCAAACAACTCTCTTATTTTCTTTGCCACCAAAGTTGAATGTGACAAGATTAAGCTTGTCAGCTTCAGGGTGTTTTTCGATTTCTAAAATCTCAGCGACTCGAATCACTTCGAGATGCTCACCTACAGTTAAAACATCTTCAACTTCAGCTGTTCCAAGAGTGAACTTTTCTCCTACTTCTTTAGGACTTAGTCCTTCAGGCATTGGAGTAAAGTCTTTAATCCATTCTGTTGAAATTAACATATATTTCTATCCTTTCTCTTTCTTAGTATGTTTTAAATTGCTCGTTGAATCTAAGATCTCCACTCTGCAGGTGGCGAATATCATCGATTCCATATTTCATCATAACGAGACGGTCTAGACCTAGTCCAAAGGCAAACCCATTATATTCCTCAGGATCAATTCCACCGGCCTTTAGAACATTAGGATGAACCATCCCACATGGAAGAAGCTCTACCCAACCTGTTTGCTTACAAACAGAACATCCCTTTCCAGAGCAAACCTGACACTTAATATCGAGTTCAAAACCTGGTTCAACGAATGGGAAAAATCCCGGGCGAAGGCGAACTTCGACATCTCTTTTGAAAATTTCTTTAAGGGCCACTTTCATAAAATAGATGAGGTTACCAACGCTGATATCTTTACCAACCATCATACCTTCAAGTTGTTGGAAGACCATCTCATGTGAAGCATCAGTTCTTTCACAACGAAACACTGTTCCCGGAGCAATAAAACGGAAAGGAGGTTTTCTCGAGAGCATCCCGTGAACTTGAACTGTTGAAGTGTGAGTTCTTAGGAGGTGCTTTTTCCCTTCCTCTGATTTTTCGTCTTTAAACCAGAATGTATCCTGCATATCTCTTGCGGGGTGGTCTCCTGGAATATTAAGTGCTTCAAAGTTGTAGAACTCATTTTCCACATGCGGTCCATCGAGAACTTCAAATCCCATAGAAAGGAAGATATCTTCAATTTCTTGGCGAATTAATGTTCTTGGGTGAAAACCACCGTGTTTTTGAGCACCTACTTTGATGCTATTTTTAAAAGTAATATCAATTTTATTTTGGGCAAGCTTCTCATTGATTTCTTTCATCTCAATTTCTTGAAGCTTTTTTGTCATCTCAAGTTGAATCTTGTCTTTAATCTCATTGGCCTTAGGACCAATCTCTTTTCTCTGCTCTGGAGTCGCATCTTTCAAACCTTTCAAGATTTCAGATACCTTTCCTTTTTTACCGAGATAATCGGACTTTAAATTTAAAACATCGGCCTGAGTCTCTAAGACCTGGAGTGATTTTTCAAAGCTATCAAATAAACTTTCTAGCTGCTCGATCATTTTTCTTCCTATTTTTGCAGGTTTAACTGTTCAATTATAATTGGCCAGATTCTTCCATGCGCAACGCAATAAATCAAGTAAACACGCAGCATTTCTGGGAACTTGGAAGATTTTTATAACAGTAAAGTGCTGAGTGAAGTAAATAGGCCATCCCCCCGTAATCACATTAAGCTCATAGCAATTATTTAACTTCTAAAGACAACTGGACGATAGGACAGTTAAGAGAGTTAACTATGCGAAATATATTACTACCATTGATCACCCTATTCACTTCTTGTATGGCCAACCAAGCTCAATTCGAACAGCAGGTTGCCAAAGAGGCGAGCAAACTCGATAAAAATGTGCGAGCTGATGTGAAAGAGCTAACTAATAACTACAAAGGCCTGCCTTCAAGTGATCAAATTTTGAGTAAAATTGATGAAACTCTCTCCCCTCCAACGAAAACGTGTCATGTTAACCCTGACTCAGAGTCTCAACCGGATCTAGATCAATACCCTGAACAGTGCCAAATCGATGGACAAAGTGAACAATGGCTCGATAATTGCCGAGAGCTTTTTACCATGAAAGACATCCCAAAAGATGCTCTAAAATATGCTTTAAATGTCATGAAAAAGAATTCAACTGAGTTTAAATCAAATAAGTGCTATCGCTTTGGTGGTGGAACGAATCGACATAGTCGTTCTTTCAAAGGAGAAAAGCACAAAGACTGGTTAAATAAAATGCAAAATGGTCTTCCTAATAAATGTACATTTATTATTAATGACCTAGATAATCTGAAAAAGACCCATGGTGGAATCTTTAAGTGCCAGGCCAATTCGCACTATATTGATCTTTGTGGAAAAAAGCCTATTCACAAAATTGAAACTGCAAATCTTGGTTACGGTACTTGTAAGAAAAAAAATGGCTACAAAAACAAACCAGGACTTGGGACAACACTTGTTGGTGCTTTCTTTACAGGATCTAAAGTCTTTAATTACGCTGCAACAAATCCAGCGAAAGACAGGAAGCACTACGGTCCCATTCGAAAGAAAAACCCAAAGGGAATCGCTCACGGCATTGCTCTTTTTGGACTGAATAAAAGCAATGATCGTTCCGCAACAGATGCCAAGCATATGCACGTCTCACCCTACCAATCAAGTGCGGGTTGCCCTTCTATTGATAAAGACAATTGGCCAATGATTGATGATCTCGCAAAGAAAGGCCCCTCTCTTGTTTTAAATTATAAAAAATCTCTCATCGAGGATATCAATGAATGTAGTGAATAGAATTATTCTTTTCTTTTTCTTTTCAAGCTCTGTCTATGCAAGCTGTTTGAGCACAATGCTAGATGCTGACCTGGAGCTTAAAATCAGAATAGATAAAACGAAGGCACATCTTTTTATAAAAGAAAAAGTTAAAGCTCATGAACTTATTTTTGATTGTTGGAATGAGGACCAGTCACTTCGCTGTAGCGGTGATGATGATGGAGGCCTTTTCTACTTAACGAATAATCAAATAGAAATACACGCTCTTTCAACAGGAGAAGATGGGTTTCAATACGTTCCAGAAAAAGTAAGAAAAATAAAGATGAATAAAATAAAGTGCGACTAAAAAACTAAGGCCAGGGATTTCACCTGGCCATCTTAAATTAATCTCATGCTTGTAAGTAGAGAACTCTCGACAGAGTCTACTCTGAGGACGTTTCCAGTGCTCCCGGTAAGCAGATTTCCTCACAAAACTTTAAGAGGAATTAATCCTTAGAAACGAACTCGGTGAATGTCTCGTGAATGTCACCAATAAGCTATGGTCCCAATCATCACCCCCAAAAACAAAACTTTCTTTCAAAGAAGTGCTCACCACACCTCTATGACCCGCATGTCTTTCAACTGAAAATCACCATGATCTCCAATTGTAAAGAAAGCTGCTTTTACCGTTTCGGTAGTTTTTAATCCGCTCTAGGTATCACCCCTTAGGATAAAAACGTTGCTCGAATAAGCTTTCGCTACATCTCGCCCTTTCGACGGGTTTTTAGTTGAGATCAATTATATCTCGAGTCTAAAAATGACCAAAGAGTTCTCGTTATTTTTTTAATGAAAGAAAAAGAATTCCTCTTAAGTAATTTAAATAATCAATAAATTCAGAGGTTTTATAATCGGGATATGTCCAAGGTAGAGGCTCGAAAGATTTATTAGAAAAAGTGTGATTAAGATCGCTATAAACACCCTGCCCCAAATATATGCGATGAGCATAACTCTTTCCGGTAGCAAGGCTAAAATTCTCTAGAGTCAAAAGGCCGATGTCGAGATTAAAGACTCTCTTATCGTCTTGAAAATACGATTTTTCGAGCTGATCGGCCCAAACTTTAAGTGAAACAAGACTTTCTCTTTCCATTGGAACTCTACTCACGAGAAAGAAGCGTTC
Organism: Halobacteriovorax sp. GB3; assembly: GCF_028649655.1. Lineage (NCBI taxonomy): Bacteria > Pseudomonadati > Bdellovibrionota > Bacteriovoracia > Bacteriovoracales > Halobacteriovoraceae > Halobacteriovorax > Halobacteriovorax sp. GB3. The sequence goes on along the minus strand of NZ_JAQSLN010000001.1, from coordinate 992,457 downwards.
CAACTTTTCGACGTCTCCCATCTCTTTTGAATAATACTCTTTCATGGGACAGTGATCGGTCTGAAAATAGATCGATTCACCAAATTCACTCTCCCAAAAAGAGATCAATTCTTGTTTTGTGATGTATTGATTATGAAAAAGAAAGCTTCCAAGAAAAAGACCCTTGGAAGCTTGTTTGAGATCACTCATTATTTAACAGATTGAAGAAGCTTTTGATGAAAATCAGCAAGTTCTTTTTGATTAACTGTCGCCGTTCCCTTTTTAGCAACAACAACACCTGCACCACAGTTTCCTATCCAAGCAGCCTCTTCAAGAGTTGCTCCAGCATTTAGAGAGGCAACAAGCAGTGAGATAGCAGTATCACCAGCACCTGAAACATCAAATACTTCATTGGCCACAGTTGGAATAATTTTAAGTTTACCATCATCTTTAGTATCAATAAGGGCCATCCCTTCAGATCCTAAAGTAATAACAATTTTTTCGAGTTCTAATTTATCGATAAGAATACTGGCAATTTTATCAATATTTTTTTCTTTATAACCAAGAGACTGAACCATAAGTTCTGCTTCAATTCTATTTGGCTTTAAAAGTGTAATTCCCTTATAAAAAAGAGGAGGTGTTGTTCTTGAAGGATCACAAGCAACGAGTTTCTTTTGTTCTTTATAAAGCTTTACTAACTTTTGAATAAGTCCCTCAGTTAGCATACCTTTGGCGTAGTCCTCTAAGATTAAAGAATCGTGACCACTAGAGAGATCCTGGATTCTAGCAAAAATCTTATTTTCTACATCACCAGAAATATAATCTAAATTTTCATAGTCGATACGACAGATCTGTTGATTAGTTGTCATAACTCTTTCTTTGAAAACTGTTGGTCTTTGATCACAACGAACAATCCCCCAAGTAGAAAGATCAGAATCTTCTAAAAGCGTTTCGAAGACATTAGCATTTTGGTCATCACCAACAACAGCACACAATGTAGAATTCACTTCTAAAGCTTTAAGGTTGTCACTAATATTGGCAGAAAGACCTAACTTAAGCCATTCTTTTGTAACTTCTAAAACAGGAACAGGTGCTTCTGGAGAAATTCTTTTAACTTCACCATAAGTATATTTATCAATACCCACATCACCAACAACGAGAATGGGCTTAATGTCTTTAAATTTAGAAACGATTTCATCAAATCGGTCTTTTTGGATTAGTGATTTCACTATGAATGCTCCAGTAATTCATTTATTTGTTTTATTATATCGTCTACTTCAATTTTGGCCATGCACTCAAAATAAGGGCAAGACTCTCCGGCGCACTTAAATTGCTCTCCACACACAACATCGGGAGTGACGACTCTTAAAGAGTCTCGACTATTAAAAAATGGTCTCCATCTCATTGAAGATTGAACCTTGATAGGCGAATAAATCCCAACAGTCTTAACCCCTAAGATATTAGCGATGTGAGTTGTTCCCGTCGAGGGACCAAGAAAAAGTTTCGCCGTTGAAAGAACGGCCATGTAGTGGCGAAGACCGCGTTTAGAGCCATCAAAGAAGTAAACTTTATTCTCATCAAAAGATTGTATTTGCTCTCTAAGTCCCGTAAGAAATCGCTCATCAGAGGGAGTATGTGAGATGACGTAGAGGAAACGCTCGGGATAGCGTTTTTCAAGTCTTGTAATCAATCGGCCATAATTTCTTGAGGACCAATTGAGTGTGTGCCCAGTCATTCCAGGGTGAATGAAAAAAAGCTCTTTATTCGCATCTTTTTGACTGTCATCCCAAAATAAATCGAGACTCTCCTCCACTTCATTAGCTTCCAAGTGAATTGAAGGTGGATAAAAAGGTGCTTCCTGAATATGTTGAATCAATGGCCTTAGAAGTTCTAAATTGTATTCACTTTCATGCATTGAGACGATGGACCTTTTTTGTCTAACGCCCTTAGATAGAAAGAGAAAGGTTTGCCACTTCGATTTCAAACCTCCACGAAAATTCGTCTTTTTCAAAAAAGCGACAAGTGAAGGAATATGTGAGCCTCCAACAAAGAAATATGTATCGGGCTTAAATGAATTAAAAATAGAAAATGAACGTTTTAAATTCTTTAAAAAGCTTGCGCCTTTGTCATAAAGAAAGACTTTATCAATATCTTTATGAGCTTTGTAGATATCTTCACAGCGTGGTGAAGTAATAATGCCAATCTGACATTCAGGAAAATGTTCTTTAATTGCTCTAGCAAGGGGCATTGTTAGTAAATTATCCCCAATGGCATCAGTTCTATTGATAAGTACTCTCAAGAATACACCTTTATTGAATTGTGATTCCGACTTCCTGTGCCTTGTTCAAAGCTCCAAGTTTCAATTCTTCAAGAACTGATTCTATATTCATAGAGCTCGTATCGACGAGTTTTGCATCACTCGCTTGCTTCAGTGGAGCAACATCTCGACTCATGTCACTTTTGTCCCTCTTTTCCACATCTTTCATCACTTGAGAAAGTGTGACATTCTCATCGCCACTTTCTACAAGTTGCTCAAGTCTTCTCTTTGAGCGTACTTCAACTGAAGCTGTCACAAAGAACTTACAAAAGGCATTTGGAAAAACAACAGTTCCAATATCTCGCCCTTCCATGACACAGACATCATTCTTAGCGAGGTTTCTTTGATAATCGAGAAGATATGACCTAATTTCAGGAATCTGAGAAATAATAGAAGCTAGTTTAGAAACGTGATGCTCACGAATCTTATCTGTAAGATTGTGCCCATTAATACTTATGAGACATTCATCAGAAAGACCGTATTGCATATCCATTGATGAGATAAAATCCCCTAGTCCCATAGACCAGTTGAGCTCTATTCCCTCTTCATTGACTTGATAAGCAATCGCGCGAAACATTGCACCTGTATCAATATAAAGAAGGTTTAAAGACCTTGCTAATTTCTTAGCAATTGTAGATTTCCCACTGCCACTCGGACCATCAATGGCGATAACTTTTGAATATTCCATATTTCGACCTGATTAAATTAAGACTCGACATAGAAATCTATCAAAGAGCACACACTAAAACTAGACGCCCCGTGCTTTGACTTAAAAAAATAATGGATTTTTTTTGCCGGAAAAGGCCAAAAGAAGAGTTTTTTGTTTAGTTTCGCTCTTTTTAGGAAGAAGATTAACCAGATCACCTAGAGAGGTCAACTTTGGATGCTTAGCAACATATGTAAGCTCATAAGGCCTTGGAACTGATCGCATTTCTTCATTATAAACCTTAACGAGCTTTTTGTAGTGTTTTGTTACCTTGTTAAGATAGAGGTTTTTAACTCCAACAGGACGATTTGTTCTAAGGCGCATTCTTACAAAGCCAGGACCCATATTATAGGCGACAGTTGCAAGTTTAATATTTCCATAAAACTTTTTAGAGAGATAGTTTAAATAGAAAGTTCCCATCTTTATATTGTTTTTAGGATTTCTAAGAAACTTAACGACACCTTTACGGGGAACCGCCATATTTAATTTATGACCAATATAGCGTCCTGTTCCAGGCATAATTTGCATCAGTCCCTGTGCTCGAACATAGCTTTCGGCATTTGGATTAAAGTGGCTTTCTGTCCACATGATAGCAAGGGCCCAAAAAGGATCGATATTGAATTGGGCGGCCATATTTAAAGTTTCATTTAAATAGGGAATCACTCTTCTTCTCATTTTCTTTGGAAGAGAGCGCAGAATCATGGAGCGAAATTCTCTTTTTGAGAGTTCACTAATTCTAGAGAGGTCTGTCTTTTTAAAGGACTTAGTATTTTGAAAGTTGAAACTTCCCTGTGTAAATGAAGTCGCAACAGGTGAAGATGTCATGGACTTGAGTTCAGACTTTGAATGAGGATGATAAGAGAGAACACTCACATTCATATAATCTGATACGTTGGTCATTGTGTAGAAAAAAAGACCAAAAACAAGAACGTGAGAAAGCCAAACTTTCATGCGCGAAAGATTCACAAACTCGCTTAATGACGAGCTAAATAAATGTATTTGACTTTGAATTAACTTCATTGCTAGGCGCTTCTATCCTTAATTTGGGACTCTTGTAAAGGGTGGTTTGAAGAATTTATAACGCTAAAAGTCAAAAGAAAAAGTGACGATAAGTTAACGATGGCCAATAAAGTTCAATAAAATTAGTCAGTTGTTTCCAATAATAACGAGGTGAGACTTTTAATATAGATTTTCTCGGGTGAGAATATTCGTAACTTTTTTTCAAAACTGGAGTTTCCATGAGCGAACAAAGATCATTCAATAGACTGGCCGACGAGAAGTCGAGCTACCTTTTACAACATAAAGACAATCCAATTCATTGGTGGCCATATGGGCCAGAGGCCATTCAAAGGGCCAAGGATGAAAATAAGCCTATCTTTTTATCAATCGGATATTCTTCATGCCATTGGTGTCATGTTATGGCACACGAATCGTTTTCAAATAATGAAGTCGCTGAATATATGAATGAGAACTTTATCAATATCAAAGTTGATAGAGAAGAGTTTCCAGATCTCGATCACTACTACCAAACGGCTGCACAATTATTCACTCAACAAGGTGGATGGCCTCTATCAGCGTTTTTACTTCCAGACATGAGACCTTTCTTTGTAGGAACGTACTACCCGTTAACAAGTAAAGATAATGAGACAACATTTTTAGGCCTTGCTAATGAACTCAAAAGAGCTTTTAACGAAGATCATGATAAGGTTCTAGAGAATGCCGAAAAAGTTACGACAACAATCGAAGAAGGCCTTACACCAAAAGATAAAGTTGAATTCCAAGGACACTTCCCTGCTCCAATGGCCATTTTAGAGGCCGTAAAGGATTTTAAAGACGAAGAGAATGGTGGTTTTGGAAGTGCTCCGAAATTTCCACAATTTAGTTTTTATGAGTGGGCGCTAGAGCAAATGCTCGAAGGAATGATTACAAAAGAGCATGGTGATCATATTATTAAATCGCTTGAAAGAATGCTTCTTGGTGGTATTTGTGATCATCCAAGAGGTGGAATTCACCGCTATAGTATTGATGAGACATGGACTGTTCCACACTTTGAGAAAATGCTCTATGATCAAGCGGGCTTTTTAAAAGTTCTTTCAAAACTAAGCCTCATTTATGGTTCACCTCTTGTCTATGATGCCATCTTTAAAACGCTTGAATACTTGAAAACAGAAATGCTTGGAGAAGAGAAGTTCTTCTTTAGTGCTCAAGATGCTGATAGTGAAGGTGTCGAAGGACTCTACTTCACTTACACGCTCGAAGAGTTTGAAGATGCCCTAAATAACTTTGATGATGAAAGTGAACTTCTTTCTAAAAATAGAGACAATATTTTAAAGTGGTTTAATGTCACTGAGAAAGGAAATTTTGACAGAGGTCTAAATGTCATCACTCTTAATAAAGACCTTCTTCAAGAAATCTACACACAGGAAGGTTGGGATACTGTTAGAAAAGTAAGAGATGCGATTTTAAAAGATAGAAAAGGTCGTATCCCGCCTGCAACAGATAATAAAGGAATTGCCAGCTGGAACTTCATGCTTCTTTCTGCCCTTGTTGATGTTATTCAATACTGTAAGATTGATGCACTTAAAAATCAGGCCACAGAATTATTTAACACGCTCATTGAAGGTCTTTACAATAACTTCCTTATCGCTAAAGACGGTCAAGGAATGAAGATCCGCCACTCGACAACAAAAGATGTCGGCATGCTCTACTTCGAAGATTACGTTTTCTTTGCTGAAGCGATGCTCAGAGTTTATGAAGTGACAGGTAATCCTGTTTTCAAAGAAAATTTTAAAGACACAATCAACTTTCTTCTAAAAGAATTCAAAGATGAGTCGAATTTTAAAACAAGATCACTCTCTATGAACGAACACCACCTCTATCCAAATCAAAATGTTACAAATTTTGATACAGGATTTAAATCACCGGCATCGACGTTTGTTATTCTTTTAAGAAGAGCCGCCATTCTATTTAAAGATAGAGATTTCACAGATCAAGTAGAAGCGCATATGGAGGCCATGACTCACGAGGTACTTAAAAACCCTCTTGGCTCAGGTGAAGCCCTTCGTGCCCTAACTTATCCTAAAGAAGCATATAGAACGATTAAGGTTCCAAAGAACTGGTTACAGAATGATAAATTTGTAAACTTCCTCCCTTACTTTCTATCGCGCTTTGTACTTGATTATTACGAAGGTGAAGAAGATCGCTTTGAACTTTGCAATCATGAGGCCTGTGAGTTAACAGGAATTGGTGTTGATGAATTTATCAACACTCTAGTTCCAAAAAACGATCAAGGACAAGAAGCTGAATAGAAAAGACTTTTTAGAAGATATTCAAATAGTAGAATTCACTTCTCGCTTGCCCGGTCCTTTGGCCGGGCACCTTTTTAGTGACTATGGAGCGAAGGTCACAAAGATTGACCTTCTTAGAGAAGACCCTTTTAACAACTCTGAACTTTCAAAGAGAAACCCCCTCTTTCAATCATGGTATGATGTCATTAATGAGCAAAAAGACCTCATCTCTCTAACTAATGTAGAGCAACTACAGGAGCCACAAGTCAGAGCTCTCCTAGCTCAAGCTGATGTTTTAATCATCGCTCTTGGTCCCAAGCAACGTGAGAAACTCTATTATTTACTCGATCAAAATGAACACTGGAAAGATAAGGTCATTTTAGAGATAGTTGCCAGTGAGGATGAGAAAAAATATTTACACGATCTCAATGTCCTTGCTCAACAAGGCCTTTTAAAATTTTTAAACCTTAAAAAGAAAGAGAATAAACATCTACCTTTACTTCCTTTTGGTGGCATTGTTTTTTCAACTCAAATCGTCTCAGACGTTATGGCCGCCCTTTTAAAAAAGCAAAAACACAAAGGGAATCTCATCGTTAAAAGTGGACTTGAACAAGCAGTTCAAAGAACTCTAGGGCCACTCAAGGCCCCATCCAATATAGATTCGTTAGCGCTCCATAATGGCAAATTTCCTTGCTACAATATTTATTCTTTAAAATGTGGCAAATACGTTGCTCTTGGAAGTATTGAACCTCATTTTTGGCAAACTTTTCTAGAAACACTCTCCCTGCCTAAGGAGCTTAACGCCTTTGATGAAAGTGGTAATGTCTACAAAGAAATTCAAACAGTCTTTGATTCCAAGACAGCTGCTGAACTTGGCGAGCTTCTTCAAAATAAGGGTCACTTTTGCCTAGATATCTTCGAAGCCTAAGTGACGCGGTGTCACAATGACCACTTGGGGCCACCTTGCCTCAAGCATTTCATGTAAAATCAGGTAGTTATTTTTGGCACAAGGTTTGTATTAGTAGAGCACAACAGAGTCAAAAGGAGTTTGACCATAGGAGGAGCCACGGAGGGCATAGCTAGACTAGGAGGTCTCTATGCAAACAATGAAACTAATCGCCTTAACACTTATGACGATTGTTCTCTCAACAATGATTGTTGCAGAAGCAAATGCTAAGACTGTTTTAAGAAAGATCGAAGTTGATTTGGTAACTCCAACCACGGAGGCCATGGCCATTGAAACCAACACAGGTGATTTCATCCCTATGGATATGATAACAACGAAAATGAACAAAAGAGGAAATGCTTGGGATCTCATGAAATCGCAAGTCATTGAGCTAAAAACAGGTGATTCAATTCGCCCATCTCACATCAACTACTTTTACGCTAAGATGAAATCGAAGGCCCTAGGTAGTACGAATATTGTAAATAAAATGATTACAGTTCAAAGAGCACCAAAGGATGATGAATAATAGTGGGTCTTAACTTAAGTCCCACTTTTCTTTTTAACTATTGCTCGTAGAACATCAGGATCAGAAATTAAGCTTTCACTACGGTGAGATTCACAAATAAATTTCGCACCTAGTGGACAATAAAAGTATTGTATCTCTAAATCATATTCAGAAAAAATCTCTTCAAAATGTCTCGCCTCATCTAAGAAAATCACTTTACGACCATCTTTAACGAAGCAATTTGACTGAAAATCAAAACTCATCAACTCAACATCACCGGCCTTTTTAGGTAAGAGCATCGTCTCTACGACATAAAGACCCTCATCTTTTAACAGATCACTCACTTTAGAAAAGTAGCGCTTTCGCTCAAGGGCCTCCGTTAAAAAGTGCAGACAGTGCGAATCAATAATAATATCAAATTGGCGAGAAGACTCGAAGTTGAGTATATCTACATTTTGAAAGTTGAAAGATGGATTATTTTTAATTGCAAGCCCAATGGCATTTGTTGAAAGATCAATTCCTAAATAATCACAGTTCTTAAAAAGCTTATTTGGAATGTCCTTTATGACAGCGCCATCACCACAGCCAATTTCTAAAACACGAGGATGATCTTTGATGGTTGAAGACAATCTTTCAAAGACCTCTCCACAGAGGAGTTTCGTTAAGCTTTTTGCGGCCTCATAAGGTGATTGTTTATTTTTAAAGGCCAGATCAAATTGATCCTTTTTACTTTGTTCTGACAATGAGTTTTCCCGATTGGTGAAGAATTTTTGCAACAACTTTTAACCTTGAATGATCACGATACAATTCATTTGGAGAATTCCCAGGAAGCCCCTGAGGAACGTTCCCACCAAATGCGCGATACCAATATTCCCAGTTCTTTGAGAAGTCCATAGGATAAGTTTCAAGACCATTTTTTAAGAGCGGGTTAAAAATCTTAGCGACAAATTCAGAACAGTAGAAGAGCTCTCTCCCCTGCTCATCATAATTATCCCAACGATAAGCATAGTCGAATCCATTTCCTTCAATTTTTGAAAATTCAAAATAAAGAGCAGCATTCAATTCTTCTTGATTCCAAAGTTCAAATTCCTTTGAACGCATGATAACGGCCTCTTTGGAATGGGCCGTTCGACGTAAGAACTTATCGAGAGGAACCATTCTCACTTTACTTAATGCCTCCAAAACAACGAACTCTCCCTCATGCCTAAGAACAACTCCCGAGTGTGAAAAGTTTCCTTCAGTTTCCGAAGCAATCACATCGCAAGAGCGGCAATTGAGGGGAAGTAAAATAACATCTCCACTTTTAATCTCAAAAGCGAAGAGGTTAAAAGGAATCATAAAGATAAGTGCCCCTAAAATGAGGCGTAGTATTGGTTTAATCATGGTGGTTATATCCATTAAAATTTAACGTCTTTATTGGTGTAATTTCATTGCCTTATATCGTCATCTCGCCCAATTCGGCAAGACCGACCGCTTCTCTTTAATGCCGCTTGTGAGTATACTAATTTTAAGTAGTTGTAATATATAAAGACTTGGATGACCCATGAAAAAGACAATCAATAACTTTTTAACAATTGTGATTTCGCTAACGCTATCTTTTCATTCTCTTGCTCAAAATATGCAAGTGACTAATTCGATGGAAAGTGAAAAAGCGGCCTGTGAAGAACAAGAATTTAAAACCTGGGATTCAACGAGAAATCTCTGTGTCATGCAAGATAATGAAAAAAGTTTTGAATCACGAAAGCAATATGATGAATGTGCGGCCAAAGAAGATGAAGCGGAAAGAAAATCTTGTATGGAGGCCCTTGCAAAGAGTGAGACATCAAATATTGATTTTGAAAAAGCTGAAAAAGGTGGTTTTGGAAAAAGTATTCCACACGCCGCGATCACAGGATTAACTGTTCTCAACTGGTCGGCCCAAAAAAATGGACTCGACTCTCTTTGTACTTCAGCAAAAATTTTAGGGGCCACGGCTGCTGCAGGTTTTGTCGCTGAAAATTATTTTAAAAAGTATGCAAGTGATAAAATGAAAGACCTTGAGAAGAGTTTTAAAAGTGATCAAGAACAAGACCCTTACTCAACACAAATTCTGGCCTTTGATTATTTGAAAAAAGAGCAGGAAACAGTTTCTGAAATTGCAGATATGAGAAATAAGGCCTATCTGCTTTTAACGATTGGTTACGGAATAGCTACGGCCATGGCCGTCTACGATCTTGCAAGTCAAAATCATAAATGTAGTGCCACAGCTGGAGGCGATATAAATCCCTTTACTAAATTTATGGCATCACCAGGAGGTGTAGCCATCTTAGGGGGAATTGGTACAGGTTACAGCTTAACTCTTGCTAATGCAGCGGGTAGCCAAAAAGACGACGCTGATAACAATGCAAAAGAAGTTGAAAAAATTAAGAAGAAACTTATGACCAACCTCTCTGGTTTTTGCCCAGAAGGCCACGATGATATTCAAAATTCTAGATGCTATTGCTATCTCTCAGATAATTCAAAAAACACAGACCACTCAAACTCTGAGACTTGCCAATCTCTTTGGGCCAGTGATGATAACTTCCTCTACAAAGCAACTTCAGGCAAAGTTGCAACAGGACCTTCAACTAAACCAGGCTGCATTAGTGTCGATGGAAAATTCGATCAAAACTGTAAATGTAAAAAGTATAAGAATGAGGCCGGTGACAATGCTTGTCTAAAATCAAAAGTTGCAACGACGGCCTCAAACTTCTCTCTTCCAAACCTTTCAGTTTCAGATTATGAGTCTGATCTAAATGATCTTTTTCAGGGAAATACAACTCTTGCTGATCTTAGTACGGCCGATCTAGCGGCTAAGGCGGCCATTGCTAACAAAATAAAAACAAAGGCCATTCAAGAGTTTAACAACAAGAGAAAACTCGCAAATCAAAAGCCGTTAAATTTTGAGAGTAAAGCAGTTAAAGACCTTAAAGACTCACTTGTGCAAGCAGGAAACAGTAGTCCTTTTTCTGGAGCAGATATCAGCACCAAAGGGGCCATTAGAAATAACCCCGTTCTCTCTAAAGCAATTAGCGAAGCAAAAAAGAAAACAGGTCTTCAGCCAAAATACTCAGCGAAGCAAGACTCAAAAAAGGCCACGAAAAAAGCGAAGAACCAATTTTTTAGCTTTGACGACTCATCAAGTAGCTCTAGTAATTTAGGTGGTTTTAAAGAGGAAGCTGGTAAAAAATACGATTATAAAAATAACGATATTCACATGAGAAAAGACGTTTCAATATGGAAGGTTATTTCGAATCGTTATATGCAAACAGGCCTAAAACGCCTTTTTCCTGATGATCAATATTAGTCTTTTGTTTGTTCATAGAATTGATGATAAATTTTAAAGATGAATGATTTAATATTAAAGGGACAAACAACAGAGCATTTAATCGAGATAGAAAAGACTCATTTTCTTCATAGAGATGTTCTGGATCATTACCTCACCTTGAAAGAAAGTGCCAATGACTTTGGACTCGAAATTCAGCTTGCAAGTAGTTTTAGAGACTTCAACAGGCAAGTTCTCATTTGGAATCGTAAGGCCAGGGGAGAAAGTCCTCTTTTAGATTCACATTCAAATCCACTTCCCTACGATGAACTTTCTAAAGAAGAAATTCTTTATTCTATTTTAAGATGGTCCGCCTTTCCTGGAGCTTCTCGCCACCACTGGGGAACAGATTTTGATATCATCGACAAAAGAGCTCTTTTGAAAGATCCAAATTATCACGTTCAGCTAATTCCTAGCGAGTATGAAAAAGGAGGGATATTTGAAAGACTTGGTTTATTTTTAGAAGAGCATCTCGAATCAACTCCTTTTTATCGCCCTTATGAAAAAGACTTAGGAGGAGTGGCAAGAGAGCCGTGGCACTTAAGTTTTCACGCGAAGGCCAAAGAGTTTCAAAAACAATATGACCTTCCCTTTTTTGTTGATCATTTAGATGCTCTCGATTCAAAAGAGATTATGCTCCTTGATCTAGTTAAAGAGAAGGCCAGCGATATTTATCACCGTTTCATTGATAATACTTACTGAGGCGGTTGCTCACTAACACCAATGGCCTTTAACCACTCTACTGTTGGGACAATCAAGCGTCTTTCTTTAAGATCAAAAAGTCCAATTTCAAGCATTGCACTTGAAGCGACAGTTCCATCTTCTTTTACCATTTTTTGCTCAAGAACCATCACAAGTTTATTCTTATATTCTTTTGTCTGCGTGACGATTTTTATCTTTTCACGATTTCGAAGTTCGGCCTTATAAGCGATATCAATTCTTAAAATGACAGGTCCAATCTTTGCTTTCTGAATATCTCTAAGTCCAAAGTTTCTATTTGAAATAAGATCCCATCTGGCCTCTTCATAGAGCTCTAAATAAGTCGCATTATTGACGTGACCAAAAGTATCCAGATGCTTTTCTAAGATCGTTAACTCATACTCGTGTAGCTCTGATAACATTGTCTCTTCCTTGTTTTGCCAACCTTCTTAGGCAGGTCTTTTATCGATTTTATGCTAGTGTGAGGTATTTTTCACAAAGTGTAAAAGTAAATATTTTTAATGACTTAGAGTTCATCTCCCCCTTTACGCGACCTCTAAACTCAAGTATTTGCGCCCCACAACCGATGAGTAACCGTATAATAGGTTTAACACAAGACCAACTGGAATAAGTGACTCATTATGAAAAAGAAAATCGCCATACTCTCAATTATTTCTCTTTGCCAAGCGCCTAGTTTTGCACTTAACACGGATAGACTTCAGGTGAAGTTTAGTGGAAGTAAGAACTTTAAAATTTGTCAGGCCCTTGTAGGTGAAAAGAACTTTTTAAATCTAGTTGATCCCGTTCGAAAAAAAGACAGAGAAAGCATGGATAAATACGAAGGTATCGCTGATTATTCATCAAGATCAGGTGGTTTATTAGCATCTTATTTTCTAGAACAGTTCAAATCATATGATGGTGAGCTAGAATTAAGTCTAGGTGGAAGCGACGATAGTAGAATGAAATCTATGTATGAAAACTTTCAAAAAAAGAGCTATCAACAGAGTTACTACCGAGCGCTTTATCAAACAATTGAAGTCGTCTCCAATTGTGAACTCTACTTCGCAAGTATCAGTGGTGGCTACGTCAATTACTCTAACCCAGAAGAGGCCCTCGATACTGAATTTGTCCAAACAGCTGATCAAAAAATTAAATGTAGAAGCAATGGTGCTGAAACACAAGACTATCCAGCTTGTAAGAAGCTCGTACAAACATACAATGCGGCAATTGCCGGAAGTCAAGTTACAGCAGCAGTTCAAGGAGTTGTCGCACAAGGAAAAGCACAAGAAGCTCAGGCCGAAATGGCCCAGCAATCAGACCTTAATTTTACAAAAGGCTTAGAGCTTCAAAAAGATAATGTAAAAATGCAGGCAGATATGGCCGGACAAAGGGCGGCAGTGAGCGCAGGTTTTGCGACAACAATGTTTGCCTTTTTAAGAGATATGCCTAATACCGAAACAATCGTTAACCTTTGTAAAGATCATGATCTGAATGGTAATTTTGAAAATATATCAAAACATATTTCTAGGATGATCTTCAATAGAGTTTTTAAATCAGGTTTCGAGCTTGGAGATGATGGAAGTAAATCAGAATTTGACTATGAAGGTGAAAAGATCACAGCAACTTTCAATTTAAATAAAGGTATCATTTTTAAAGATAGTAATAATAACGAAAAAGCACGATTTTTCTTCAGTTATAACCAAGCAATTCCTGACACAGAACTAGCTGATTCAACTCAATTCAATAATGGTCAACAACAAAACTATTCTGGAATCAAATTTTCAGCAAGCGAGGAAAATACCTCAGATGCAAAATGTCATCAATTTCTCACTCAACAAGCTCAAGAGCTTTTACAAAACAGTCAATATGGTCACGATGCAGCTAAGCAAGCGATGATTGAGATGGGAGTAAAGGCCGTTGAGCAGGTCGCTCAATCTGCAATCTTAAATAGCCAAGCAGACAATATTGATACGGCCATTAAAAAGGTTGATGCTTTTGAGCCCGTTGATTGGACTCCTCCAACAGGAGAGCTCACAGCAACAGAGTGTCAGGCAAATCCTGAGCGTGAGGGTTGTACGGCAACCTCTCTTGGTAGAACGTCTAACTATACTGATACAGGTCTTACGATCACAGGTGGAGGAAGTGCGACGATTTCAAACGGATCAGGAGATAATGATTCAGACATGGCCCTAGATGATCCTACGTCATCATCAAAAGATTATGCTTCAACTGATTTCCAATTAGGATCGGCCATTAGTAATACTGATAAAGGTGGAGACTTTGAAACATCTCCAAGTGCTGCCGCGACTGTTAAGTCGGGAGATACAGCTCAAGGTGGTGGCGGAGGCGGCGGTGGTGTCGGTTCTGTTCAGGCTCCTCCTCCAGCAAAGACGGCCGGAGCTCAACAAAAGGCAGCTTTTGTTGGAAAAGCGTCAAAGGCAAATTATGGAGGAAGCTCTGGTGGGAGCCTTGCTTACAGCGGTGGTGGATCGAGAGCGAAATCAAAAAAGAGCTCTTCTTCATCAAATCCATTTGATAAGCTCTTTAATAAGAAGAAGGCCAATGGAAATGACGTCATGAATTTTAGAGGACTTGCCAGTGAAGGAATTGGTGGAAAGAATGGAAGTATCTTCACTCGTGTATCAACTCGATACGGAAGTGTTCAAGAGAAAGGCCGCCTTTTAGAATATGAACAAGTAAAATAAAAAAATCAATAATTACCCCGTCTTAGACGGGGTTTCTTTTTTACAAGTCTTCTTACACAAAAAAATAACATTCGCTATTGTAAGCCCCAGACATGAGTTCCGGGGGGAAAGTCGTGTTTAGTCTCAATCATCTGACCAGAGGATCTTTGGTCATCCCCCATTTATGAAAAAAAGCAGCTCAAATGAGCGCAGCGTGTATAGAACTAACACTCAGATAATCGTAAGATGTGTGTGTAAAATAAGCGAAAAATAAAGGCCTTAGGACTTAGTATATGAGAAGAAATGAAACGCTAAAAAATATTTTAACAAGTGAGCTTTTTTCAGCGAATGCTTACTTGGAAAGAGTTCTTCACGCACTCATTAGTTTCAAAGATTTTGGAACAAACGATGAGGTCCTTCGCGAATTAAACAAACTCCATTTTGACCTCAATGAGATTATTGAATCAAACGTTCTTAAGGATCAATTTATTGATAAGCTCTCACTGGAACTTAGCTCTAAAGAGATCACACAAGAACTTAAGGCCAATTACGAGTTTATGAATGCCCTTATTCAAATTAAAAAAGATGATAAGGCCACAGCAAAAGAAATCACAAATTACATAAATACAATCTACGCATACGCAAGAACATTCCATCTCATTTGCCAGGAACTTGCATATGTCGATATTGCACTTCCAAGACCAGCTCTTGCCAGTGCGATCAATATTGAAGATCTTCCAAAAGAGAAATTAGAAAAAGAAGTTGTTGAAAAAGAAGAATTCACGCCTTTTTCTCTCGGTCACCTCACACTTGTGCATTCAGATGATGAATTTGAAAGAGGCGAAGAAGAGTATATCGAGTTTGATGAGGATGATTATGAAGAGGGTGATTTTATTCCAACGAAAGTTCCCCTCTATCAATTAAGTGAAGAAGAAGTCTTTTTGAATTCTAAGAATAAATCTAAAGTTCTTGGACTTGGAGAGAAGAAAGAAGAAAAGTACGAAGATTTTGTTCAATTAGGTCATAAAGCCGTTTTTGGAAAAGATTACGAAAACGCTCTCTATAATTTCTATCAGGCAGCCGAAGTTCAAGAAACCGGTGAAATTTATACTTTAATTGCCTGGGTCTACACTCTTCAAGGTAAAAATGAATTAGCTAAAAGCCACTGCCTAAAGGCCATAAAAAAAGACCCTGACTATGGGCCTCCATACAATGACCTCGGCTCTCTTCTTCTTAACGAGGGTCACATTAAAGAAAGTTTAAAATGGT
Source organism: Halobacteriovorax sp. GB3 (assembly GCF_028649655.1). Classification (NCBI taxonomy): domain Bacteria; kingdom Pseudomonadati; phylum Bdellovibrionota; class Bacteriovoracia; order Bacteriovoracales; family Halobacteriovoraceae; genus Halobacteriovorax; species Halobacteriovorax sp. GB3. The sequence continues at coordinate 976,722 of NZ_JAQSLN010000001.1, read as the reverse complement.
TTGAGCTTGCAAAGAAAGCTCCTAAATATCAAAATAGAGAATACCCTTATATAAATGCGGGTAGGGCCCATATGATGACAAAGAATATGGATCTCGCCATCACTGAGTTTGAAAAAGCAATTAAGCTTGCTCCTTTTAACGAGGATCTTAAAGCAACAATTGAACGAGTCAAACAGAGTTATCTAGAAAAAGAGATGACTGGTGATAAAGAAGATGAGAGCCTCTCTCGCCTTCTTGAAGATGATGACTCACATACATAGAAAAGGATAGAAAGTGATTCAAAGAGCTGAACTTGAAAAGTATCTCAATACTCTCTTACAACCAGAACTTTTCAATGATTATGGTCCAAATGGGCTACAAATCGAAGGGAAGCAAGAAATCAAAAAAATAGCTTTCTCCTTATCGGCCACTCGCCACTCTGTCGCTTGTGCCGTCAAAGAAAATGCCGACACCCTTATTTGCCATCACGGCCTTTTTTGGAATTTCCACGGAGTGAGAACTCTCACCGGGCCCTTTGCAAAAAGAGTTCTACCACTGGTTCGAAATGAGATCAATCTCTTTGGCTACCACTTACCTCTTGATGCTCAAATTGAGATGGGTAATGCGGCCACGATCGCCAAAGAATTAGGTCTTACTAACCTTGCTCCCTTTGGAGACCACAAAGGATCACCTACAGGTGTAAAGGGCGTTTTCAAATCGAAAATAAAAGCAAGTGATGTGAAAACGAAGCTTGAGAAAATTCTCAATCACAATGTCCTTCACGCAGTAAGTGATCAAAACGAAATTGAATCCATGGGAATCATTACGGGCGGTGCCAATAGTGGCTGGCAAGATGCTGCTTATGAAGGCCTTGATAGTTACTTAACGGGAGAGATGAGTGAACACGATTGGCATGAGAGTGCAGAGTCCGGTGTTCATATGTTTGCCGGCGGTCATAATGCAACAGAAGAACTTGGGATAAAAAATTTAATGAGCTATATTCAGGCCGAGTTTAGTGAACTTGAGTGCTTTTTTATTGAGCACAACAACCCGGCCTAAGATTCTAAGATTTTTTCTTCAAAGAGAGAACTAATTCAAATTCTGCAACTGGCTCATGCTCATCAATAGATGGGCAAGTTGCAATGATCTTAACGGGCATATTCTGACGTTCATCACTTGCGAGTACTTTTTCAACGAAAGCTGAGATTTCTTCACCTTGCTCACAATTAAAAAGAACATCCCCTTCGGCGCGCTTTAAAAACTTTGCATTAAATTCTTTGAAGGCCAAAGAGACCTTCTTTCCACTTTGCATAATGTGCTTCATGGCCGAAAGCCCACCGGCGGCATCTGCCCCACAGGCCAGAACACCAAAGTACATTGAGTTTAAATGGTTCTTTGTTCTTCTATTTAGTGGAATGAGAATAGAGCAACGCTTGTCGCTTAATTCAATAACCTTGGGCCTTAACCAAAATAAAAGAGGAACTTTTGTTAATCCAAAAAGACGGATGAGTGCAGTATCTCTATATTTAGCTGGAACCTTGTCTAAAACAGTATTGACGATATCTTTCAAAGAAAACTCCGGTTTAATTAACAGTTTGATCTATTATAACCTAAGACTTAGAGAGCTCAACCGATCTTTTAAAAGCGGCATCAATGGCCTTAGAAACGATCGATTCAAATTGATTTTCTTTAAATACTTCCAAGGCCTCATGGGTTACGCCTTTCTTAGAAGTCACATTATTTCGAAGCTCTAGTGGAGAATCGTTACTTTCTTTCATTAGTTTTGAAGCGCCATAGAACGTCTCGATAACCATATCCAGAGCAGTCTCTCTCTCAAGCCCCATAGACACGAGTTTCTCACTGAGTATTCTTGCAAATTCAAAAATATAAGCAGGGCCAGAGCCACTCACTCCTGTGATGACATCAATCATTTCTTCTTGATCAAAGACCTTGGCCATAGAAAAGCTTTCAAAAGACTTTTGGAAAAATGTCTTTTCATCAGTACTAAAAGACTCAGAAAAATAGAGTGCATTAACACCTGCACCAACAAGAACTGGTGTATTAGGCATAACTCTCAATACTTTTGATGGACCAAAGAGCTCTTGTAGCCTCTTAGTTTCAACTCCCGCTAAAACTGAAATAATAATGGCATCTTTTGAGATTTTATCTTTTAAATCTGTTGCGAGTTCTTGGACGTTTTGCGGCTTGCAACCAAGAAGGTAGATATCGCATGGTGGTAATTGTTCCAACGTCTCAACGAAAGTACCCTCTAGTTTTTGCGCTAAATCCTTGGCCCTCGTTTTTGAAGGAGTAAAAGTATAGTGATGAAAAGGAACATGATCTTTCCAACCCAAAGTAAGGGCACTTACCATTTTTCCACAGCCCAAAAGGGCCACTTTATATTCTTTCACTACACTCTCCTCTTTCTACTAATTTTCAAAATTCGTCTTTTATATATCTAGTTCTAATGGAGCTCCATGGCGCATAACATTGACTGCAAATGAGCGAACGCAAATATAACGAGAGGCAATTCGTTTGAAATCATCAACCGCTGGTCCATCAAAATGACTGTGCACCTTCTTCATATGCTTAGAATGTAGTTTTGAGTGAGCGAGAAGATCATTAACTTCTTGTACACGGGCAAGTGAACCATCAACAATAATCGTTTCTATATTTTCATTTTGAATAGCACGTTCAAGGTTTTCTTTATCACTAAGAAATACATCAAAATTGTGACGAGAAAGACCGCTTGCGAGACAGATATCCTGAATCCCCTTCCACCAAGCGTATGATTTATGGTTTCTTGAAACAACTGTCAGTCCAACACCTAAAGCTATTGCAGTAAGAGCATCAATGAATGTTAGAAGTTCTGGCCTATCATTATAGGAAACGAGAACAGCACCTTCTTGAGTCATCGTAAAGTCATTGTAAGAAAGCTGCCCAGGTATCTTCTTATTCTGATGATGCTTAGTAATGAACTCTTGCCCATTATTTCTTAGCCACTTATGAAAAGACTTCACGACATCTTTTTCTTGGCCGTAAATTCCCATAAAAATAGACTCGAAATTACTTTCAATTTCAACAATAGCGCTTAGAAAACGATTAAAACGACTATCGAGGGCCAACTTACTTTGCCTTGAAAGATCAAAATTATAATTAGAGTCCCCTTCTATCTCTTGCTCAACTGAGAGTCCAAGTGAAGGCCTTGAAACGTGAAAGCTTGGAAGATAACCCTTTCCGCCGGCCTTTGGCCCCGTTCCAGAGAGTTTAAACCCACCAAATGGCTCAATTCCAACACGGGCACCTGTAATAGTTCTATTGACATAGATATTTCCATTTTCCATCTTAGCACAAAGATAGTCGATATCATCTTGTGATTGAGAGAAAACTCCCCCCGTCAGGGCGTACTCTGTGGAGTTATAAACCTGCAGTGCTTGATCAAGTCCATCAACTCCAACGATATGAACCACTGGAGCGAAAAGTTCAATTTGAGAAAAACTATCCTTTGCTAGAGCTCTTGTAAAAGGAACCTCAAAAATTGCAGGTCCAACACAATAACCAGGAAGGTCTTCTTGAGTACGATCAATGACAACTTTACCACCAAGTTTAGTAACTTCTTCTGTGGCCTCAATAACTTGCCTTTGAACGCGCTCTTTATCTTCTTTAGTGATGAGAGGGTTTATTGAAGTTGAATAATTCCATGCTACACCAACTTCAATGTCGCTCGCTGCTTCTTTTAAACGAGCAATAAGCTTATCTTTAACAGAATTGTCTACAATCACTCTTGAACAGGCCGAACACTTCTGTCCAGCATGAGCGAAAGCGGAATAGAGAATTCCAGAAACCGTTTCATCCAATTCAGCGTTGGCCGTAACGATTGTCGCATTCTTTCCACCCATTTCAGTAATAATAGACACAGGATATGAAAGTTGATGAAGTTTGTTTTCATAGACTCTCGCTCTTGCCGCTTTTTCAATAATTTTCCCGACGGCCTTTGACCCAGTGAAAACAATAGAGCTAATTCTTTCATGGTGAATGAGTTCATTACCAACGATCTCACCAAGTCCAGGAAGGTGGATTAATACATTCTTTGGTACCCCAGCAAGATGGAGAATATTAACAAGCTCTTGAGCGATCAGCGGAGTTTGTTCTGCTGATTTTAAAATAACCGTATTACCGGCAACAAGAGAAGAAACGGCCATTCCACAAGGAATTGCCAAAGGGAAGTTCCATGGCGCGATAACGGCCGTGGCTCCACGAGAAAGAACTTCTTTTGAATGCTTATGATAACGCCCCTCTTCTCTAGCGTAGAAGTTTAAAAAATCGATAGCTTCATCGACATCGGCAAGAGATTCATCAAGGGCCTTACCGGCCTCATATGAAATCAGAGCACTAAGTTCATTACGTCTAGAAAGCATGATTTCACTGGCGCGAACAAGAGTGCTCGCTCTATGAATCCAGCTCGTCTTTGCCCATTCTCCGCTATTATAAGATTGATCAACGATCTCTACAGCTTTATTTGCATCTTCTTTTGTAGCAAACTGAATTTTACCTACACTAAGTGATGGATCGGAACTCGATAGGATTGAGACTTCTTCACCTGATACTTTAAAATCATTAGAATAGAATTGATCGAGTTGAGCTTTAAAATCTGACAGAGAATTTTCTAGCCAAACTCGTTGATCATCTAAATACGAGCGCAGTGGTGTGACGTTAAAAAATTGAGACGTTAACCCACTAACCGTTTGATCGTGCGTGAGTGTTCCATTTTTCTTGTTCTCGCTGTGCACTTGCTCTGGTGACTGAAGAGAGATATTCTTTTTATGAGAACGCATAATAGTAAGAACACCCACTTGTGATGAATTTTCCATTATACGTCTTACAAGGTAGGCCATTCCAACAAGAAGCGATCCAATTGGAACATAATTTCTTACAGGCCATCCCATTTTTGCCATAGCAGTAGAAAGCGCCTCATAAGTCATGTGTAAACATTGGTGCTCAATCGGAAGAGCATCTGGGTATAGCTCACTTCTTAAGGCCTCACTAAAGCAGTGGTCACTAAAGTTATGAGAAGCAATACATAGTTGAATATGAGGAGATGACTTGAAGATCTCAAAAATCATTTGTCTAAAATGAAGATCTGTCTCTTCTTTATTTAAAAACTCTGGAGCATTAAAATTGTGAGCGTCTGCTTCAACAGTTTCAGCATCCCAGTAAGCACCTTTAACAAGACGAATCGGCATTGTGTGACCACGTTCTTTGGCCAGCTCAACGATCTCTTTTAAATGAGTGTGTCCATCGCGAAGGTAGGCCTGAATAACAATACCTGTTGCCTTATAATCAGAAAGTTCTGGTGTCTCAAGTAGGACCTTTTTATAAACTTTAAAAACGATATCACGATAATCATAATGTTCAGCATCGATATTGATAAAGACATCTTCATCTTTAGCACAAAGTAGAATTTTTTTAAGTCTTGGTGCGACTAGCTTATAAGTATAATCAAAACTCTGTGGTTTAAAATCAGAACAAAGTGCGCTTACTTTAATTGACACGTGAGCGCGATTGACTCCAGCAGAGTTCTTATCACCTTTTTTAACATGTAAAGAGAAGCCTTTAATAAGTTTAATCACTTCATTGCAATAGTGATCAGCTTCTTTCTCAGAGACAACAAGCTCCCCTAGCTGATCGAGTGTAACATCTCTTCCAGTTAAAGCGAGTTCCTTAATGGACTTCTCGGCCGTCTCAATTGTTTCTCCAGCAATAAAACGCTTGGCCATTAAACGAACAGAAAAGCGAACAAACTGCGCGAGTGGTTTTGAAGGAATTAATTTAAAGAAAATAAACTTAAAATATACGGCGATAATATAGCTTGAAGGTAGTGCCTTTTCCTGACCTTTCTTTTTAAGTCTTTTCGCTTTTTTAGAGTCTTTGATTAAGCGGCGAAGAGATTCAAGAAGAATTCTTTTGACTTCTACTCCCTGAGTATCGTGATCAAGTGATGGAAGAATCGCCAAGAACTTCAGCATGTGAACTCGAAGAAGTGCATAATTGGCCGTTAAGTTTAAACCAAAATCAGAAATTTTCTCAAAAAGACTCGGAGAATAACTATTAACTTTAACTAAAAGAGCTTCAATAAGCCCGCCTGCCTTCGACTCAACTTTAGCTAAACCTAGCTCGGATGTTGCCTTAGAATCAAGCAGATCGACAAGTCCTTCGACATGAGTTACTTGCTCATAAACACTTGGAAAATCTTTTAGGCTTAAGCTTGCGATTTTTTCTGCGTGTTTTTTATATTCACGAAAGATCTCATCATTTGAGAGGTCACCTTCGAAAGAGCTTAGCGTTTGCTTTCCTTGAATAAGAAACATTTCACTATTAAGGCGAGATGAGGCAACTCTTATAACCTTTTCTTCAAAGAAATAGGCACAAAGTAAACTCACACCATAAAAATTTAGTTGAACTCGAAAGTCGCTAAATTCACTGTTAATATATTGTTTTAATTTGTCACTAGCTAGTGACTTTAATTGGTCATTTTCAGCTAAAAGTGGTGAGAAGTTTTCATTAACAATGACTTCCCAATTCGTTTGATCAAGTTTGAAAGTATTTAACTTCATTCCTACCGAATTCATATTGCGGTTCCCTTCCCCTTAATCCCACGTTTTATAAACGTGAGTTCGATAAAAAATAAGAACTAATTTCTACCCCAAATAGAGAATTACGACCAGAAAACTTTTGAAAAAAAACGTCTTACCCCCTAAAATAAAAGAACTCTTACTCAACACTGGAATTGATTGTGGATCATAGAAAGGGACACATTTTACTGATAGAAGACGACTTATCGATTGGTGATTTAACAAAATCAATTCTCGAAAGACTTTCCTTCGATTGCACTCTCGTGCAAAGCTTAAAAGAAGGAGTAGACCTTCTGCAGCAAAATACGTACAATGTAATTATCTGCGACTATTACCTCAGTGATGCAACCGCGCGCGAGATGATTGAACTCATCGACAATGAAAACATCAAAACGCCGATTATCATTGCTACAGGTGATTGTGATATTGAGATCGAAGAGAGTAGAACACGTCGCATTATAAGAAAGCCTTTTCGATCAAAAACCCTAACCCAAATCATTGAGGAGATTCTTAGCTAGTGAAGTCCCTATGCCTTATGCTTTTTGCATTTCTTTGTTTCTCATCACTAAGCTTAGCTCAATCTGGAGTTTATTCACAGCTCTACACAATCGAAGATCTTAAGATTTTAGCCGATCAAAAGAACTACAAAGAATTCATTCAACACGCAAAAGATATACGCCCTAGTAAAAGAGATAAAGCATGGCGTGAAATGCTCACGAACATGGCAAATGAAATGGCCCTTGATTCTATCAAAAAGGGAATCTATACAAAAGAGACTTTCGACAAGCTCTTTCACCTGGCCACATGGCCAACACTCAAAGATGATGTCTTCTTTCGTGAGAGAAGAATTAAATACGGACTCAATTTTCTTAAGAATTGTCAGATTGATAATTTAAACTCTAAAGAATCAAAGACGGCCTGTCTTAAGAGAGCAAAACTCATTTGGGCAAGATCAAACCAAGATGCGGAACTTGCATTTAAACTGGCAAAACAAGTTCTTCTTTTTGAGCCAGAAGCTGATCTCAATGAATATGTCCAAGTCATCGCTCACTCAAAAGTCTCAGAGTTCTACTGTGATAAAGACTTCATCGGCCATCAGCTGATTCAAACTCTTCGCAGTCAGATTAAAATGACGACCAAACCTGATAGCGTAAAAAAAATTGTCGATTCGACTATGAATGAGCAATGCTTTAGTAAAGTGAAACAATCTCTTGTTCCTCTTTTAACAACACATACGCGCTCGCTTAGTATTTTTAGCTATCAGATCCTAAGTGCTAAAAAGAGTCTTTCCAAAAATACCTCTGATCTCTTTTTGATGAAATTCGTTCTCGATGGTCCCGTTAACGGTGACATCTTTAATCAAGCGTGGAATATGATCAATAAGATTGGCTCTGATTATGATCGAAGAATGAGCCTTCTAACAGCTCTAAAGGAGCTCGACCCTCTTCCTGGTAAATTATTTCAAGGGCCAGACAAAGAAAGGGTTGCAATTATTCTCACTCATTTAACTAAGAATTTTCCAGAGTACACAGATCACTTTGCAAGAACGTGTCTCAATTTTCTAAATGGGATTGGAAGTTATCCGACAGGAAACCCGACAGTAGAATGCCCAGAGCTATTTGATATAGCAAAGAACAGACCTTGGGTTGAACAAGGTCTGCAAATGCGATATTCATCGATTAAAAAATAATTAGAGTTCTTTTTTCCACTCAACAACAAGACCTTGCTCACCTAGGCGTTTGTCAGTCTTGTGGTAACCGTGGCTTTCATTGAGAGAGTACTGACGAAAGTTGTCGATACGACAGTAGTTATAGATGCTACTAGCACCTTTTTCTTTAGCAAGTCCTTCAATAAAGTCTTTGATCTTATGAGAGAATCCACTTCCCTGATGATCAATTTTGATAGAAGTGTGCTTTGTGAGCATCTTTACTCCGTCTTTTTTTACAAAAAGAGCTGCGACAACTTCATGATCGATATTGGCCGAATAGAGTTCCCAGCCATCTTTTACTTCTGCCTTGATCTCATCTAAGTTCCAGTGAAAGTCTGGGCTATCAGAGAAAGCATCCGTATTATAATCATAGATTTTTTTATAATCTTGTTCGTTTTTAGCTTTAACAAAAGCGAGTTTCATAGCAATCCTTCGCTAGGGTTTTAAACAATATTATAGCCGATTTTCTTAAAAACTACAGTGTAGAAATGTAGGCAGAAAGGTCGGCAAAATCACTTTCACTTAAGTTTTTAATGAAAGGGAACATTGCTGGGTTCTTTCTCTCTTTAGATTTGAACATGTTTAGTTGAGTTAAAAGATACCAATCGTGCTGTCCACCAATACGTGGAGCTTTCATTGCAGGATTTCCTTCACCGCTTTGACCGTGACAAGAAATACAAGCTTTATAGAGTTTTTGTCCATTTGTCGCATCAGCAGCAAAAGTAACAGAACTTAGAAGCGATATCATTAAAACAAGAGTTTTCATTGTTGAACCTCAAAAAAAGAAAAACTATAAATATTGGATTTAATTACTATAATACTATCAAAAAATTACACTATTGAGCAACCCAATTTAACTTTTGCCGCGAACTTGTTTGAAAAATTAATCTCTGCATAGCAGCACAAAATGGAGATAGCCACTGCTCAGCTTGTTCTTGGCAAACCTCAAGGGCCACTTGGTCATCGTGAAAAGCAACCAATTCAAAGTAAAGTTCTCCTTTAAACTTGTTAAATTCACCAATCCAGGCATCAATAATTTTTACTTTGTCCGCGAGACGCAAATCATCGAATCTTTGAATCCTGGATAGATCAGATAAAAAGATATCGGCCATAAAGCGGTCTTTGAGATAGTCAAACCATTCAAGATAGTCTTGGGCCTCATTCATATCGAAGGCCACCTCGATATTTGTATCACGCAAGAAACTCTCAAGTTCTCTCAAGGATATTTGCGATAATCTCTGAAAACTATGATTCTCCATGATCTGAGCGAGGCTTAGAGCAAAAAGCTTTTTGATTTTATCTTCTGAGCGATAGATCGATATACATTGAAATGCACCCTCTTTCCAAAAACATTGAAAAGAGAAGTCGTCTTCATTCCAGCATAACGCATCACTTTCATGGGCGACATCCAAGTCTTTATTGATTAAATCCAGTGCTTTTTTTGAAGAAATCTTCATATATATACCTTATTTTTTTGTTATAATTAACTTAACTCTAAGGGCAAGTTATGGAAAAAGAAACGTTTTTACAACTGATAAAAGACTATAGCGAAATTACTCTCGTAGGCCCAATGCCCTTCAGTGAGGCCATTGAGAGAGATGAGCCCATCATTTATGTGGATGGCGGTCTCAATCACAGAATTGATGATTCTCACCCTCACCTTAGCCTTGGTGATAATGATTCCAATATTACAGATCAAAAGCTTGATATTCTCCTAGAGAGAGACAAAGACTTCTCTGACCTTAGCTACGCTCTTGATTTAATTCCTTTTAATATAGAAATCGTCACCCTTTTAGGATTTATAGGAGGGAGAAAGGATCATGAATTTCTAAATTTTGGGGCCATTTACAATTTTCTAGAAAAAAGAGACGAACCCTGCCTTGTTTTTATCGATGATGAATTTATTGCGCATTCGCCAGGAGATTTTATCCTTGAGCATCACGGCCTTTTTTCGCTGATCACATTCGATGACCAAGAAATTACTCTTGAAGGTGACTGTAAATACAAACTAGAGTCCCCTACACTTATAAGAAAACTCTCCTCACGCCCTCTTTCAAACCAGGCCAGCGGCTCTATTCATATTCAATCGCAAAAACCACTTTTTATTTATCTACAGGACTCCTAATTTTGTATTGAAAAAGGGTTTAGGGGTTGTCTAAAATTCAACTTTAACATTAATTTTATTAAGGAAGAAAAATGAAAACATGGCCAGTGCTCTTAGTAGCTCTTACTCTCTTCAGTTCTTGTTCGTTATTAGATAAATCAAAAGTCCACGACCAAATGGTTAACGATCTCATGACCAATGGTATGCCATTAAAAATCGAAGATCTCAAATCAAAACTCGTAACAAAGCTCTCTGACAATTCATTTAACATGGATGGGAAGCTCGTTATGGTTTCATCCAACTCTATGCCTTCTAAATATGAAGAAAAGACAGTTGAAGCCTTTAGAGATGGTTTTTATTACAAAAAGAAAATCTATATCTCAACACCTGATTTTGGATTCGATCTCTTCACTTCATCTAAAGATGAGCTTCTTTCAAAATTATCAAAGAATAAAGTACACATTCTCATTGATAAAAAAGATCACTTTCTTATCGTAAAAGATAATCGTGTCTACGAAGGAAAGGCCATCAATAAAAACAATAGCTCATTGAATGTTTATCGTATTACAAGATATATTCGAGGATATAACGTTGATCTGAATTGGATTGGCCTTTTAAAAGGAAAATTTCCATTTTCCGTTGAAGAGGGTCCTGTTCTTTTCGAAGAATCTTTTAAGAAGTACAAAGTGATCGAAAGATCAGAAATACTTTCGACTTACTTTAGGGTCTTACCTGAAAAAGCAAATAAAGAAGAAGAGCAGCTACTTAAGGCCCTTTAATCAAGGGCCTGTGCAGGTAGATACATTTTCTCGTGGGCCTTGTTCTTTTCAATAAGTTCTTTTGAAAGCAATTGAAAACGATAAGAGCCCTCGATGAAGCGATCTTTTTGGTTTTCATAATATGGTGATTTAGGATGACCAGAAACACCAAGAGGTAAGATGCCAAAAGATTTATTGGAGTTGGAAAAATCAATCAATCGCCTTGTAGAAGGTCCACTTGTAGGGTTATGCTCAGTTTTACAACCAACCCTTCTGTTGTGATTAATCGAGTTCATGCCACCATTAATGGCCACGGGACCAATATTAAAAAGATATTTAAGTGGCCCAATAACACCAAGAGGATGTGGATAAGTAAGCTTGTGTAACTGACCCCAATGCCAAGAGCTAACATCTCTGCCCAACTCTCTTTCTAGCTTAGAAATCGACTTTTTGAAAATTCTCTTAAGTGCAAATGTCCTCGTTTCAACTTCTTTTGTATCTTTAAAGTCCCATAGTGGAAACTTCTCATTTCGGATCACTCGCTGAAAGAAATGCCACTGGGCCTGAGTTTTACAATAAGTGATGTAATCTTCTTTAGAAACTTCATCTAAAATCATCTCATTGATATCCATAGCAAATTGATGAAAGATCGTTGCACCAACAGAGTCAACCTCACTTTTTCCATCCCACTTTTTCAATAGTTTTAAAGCAAGCCCTTCGTTTTCTTGAAACTTAAAAACAGAGAGCGCCTCTATAAGCTCATCACGATCTTTAAGGCTGAGAAGATCAAAGGTTGATGTTTGAACTTGTCTTAGAGATTCGATTGTCCAATCATCACGTTGATCGAGAAGATGAGAGATCGTATCGTGTCGATTATTAACTTGCCACCATCCGCGAATTCTTTCACGATCAGTATTAGCAATTCGATTATTAGCAGAAACAATGACTCCCGATTTAGGATTGATTGTAAAAGGCTTTTGATCAAAATCTAAAAGACCAATATAATCATCTTGGGAACTCGTGCCATCAAAAACGAAATCATTTTGTAAGTTCTTTTTTCTAAGTGGGATTTGTCCAAAGAGAAAGTGTGCAATATTTCCAAAGGAATCACCATAAAGAACATTGAGCCCAGGGCTTGCTCCAAAGTCTGTTGCCTTTTGAAACTCTTCCATATTCTTAGCATGATTCATGCGATAAAAAGCTTCTACAGGGCGATTTACATCATTTAAAAATAGCCATTTCAAAGAAAGATTCTCACCCAAGACCTCGTTTAAAAGCGGTCCATTTCTCGTTTCCTTCACTGAAAGAACGACATCTTTGCCCGCACGCACGCGAATGAGCTCCTCCCGAGATTTTAAATCGAACCATTTTCCATCATAAAGATATCGATTATCTTTTATTTCTTCTTTGTACAAGTCCATATCATCAATATATGACATTGTAAGACCCCATCCATAATGATGATTATGCCCAAGAGCAGGGAAAGGAAGAAGCGGTAAGAAGTGGCCATACATTTCATAAAGAGGCGACTCATCTTTATTATGACTTTCTAAAACCAGGTGGGCCTCATACCAAATACCAGGGTTTGAAAAACTTATATGGGGATCACTTGCTAGGATGGCATTATTAAATTTTGTCTTCCTTGGTCCAAGCACCCATGCATTACTTCCTTCAAAGGGAGCAAAGTAATCCTCAATAATCGTCGCTACTTTTTCATAGACCTTTGAATCTAAATTTAAACTAACAATCTTCTCACTTTTACTTGGCTCAACGCGAAGCTGATCAACAATCTCTTTACCAAGAGTCTTTTCCCATTTCGTAAAAAGTGGATCTTGTTGAAAAGCAACAGAGAACCCATAGGCCATATAACCAACAAATCCATAGGCATCAGCGACAGAAAATGGTTGTGGTTTATAGCCAAGAATTTGAAACTCAAGTGGCAACTTATCTTCTTTAATAAACTGATTGACCCCTTCAAAAAAAGACTTCATGGCCTCGACCATTTCAGGATTCAGTTTCTGTGCTTTCAATTTTTCTTCAAAGAAATATCTTGAGCCAAGAGTTCTAAAAAGCTTATCAACCTTTAATGTCTTTTTACCCAATATTTCGCTTAATCGACCTGCTCCAACGCGTCTAACGATGTCCATTTGAAAAAGGCGATCAGAAGCGACTGTCTGCCCTAGAGCAAAGTAGAGATCGTGATTACTCTTTGCGTAGATATGGGGGATCCCCTCGCTGTCGCGAACAACACGCGTTGGAAAATTTAAGACCTTTGAAACCACTACGCCGTCATAATCTGGCCTAGAAGCATAGACTCCTTGGTAATACTTCCAAGAGATGAGAGAGATGAAAAAAATAAAAAAGAGCGCACCTATATACTTAAAGTATTTCATGAATTTTCCAATTATATCTTTTATTTATTTGCGATAACTTTTAATATAGTCTCATGACAAAAACAAGGCCTCAACAACAAACACGATCAACGCTCTTAGATTTATGGCGGTCCGTGGCCATTTTCCTCATGGTATTCTTTCACTTCTTCTTTGATCTCGATGTCTTTCAATATGTTCAAATAGATTTTGAAAGAGACCTATTTTGGTGGTTTCTTCCTAGAATCATTGTTTTTCTCTTTTTAACGGCCGTTGGAGTTTCCTTGGCCATTGTTCATCACAAGGGGTTTCAGCCTTCGAAGTTTTGGCCTAGATTCTTTCAAATCTCTGGTTTCGCTGTGGCCATTAGTGCTATGACTTATTTTATGTTTCCAAGAAACTGGATCTACTTTGGAACTCTCCACTGTATTGCCATAAGCTCACTTGCGGGCCTTTTCTTTGTCAATAAACCTAAGCTCTCGCTTGCGCTAGGACTTATTTTGCTCGTCCCTTCGTTTTTTGGATACTCGTTCCCTTGGTTTATCATGGAGCACAAGTCAATGGACTACATTCCCTTTTTCCCGTGGTTTGGTTGGGTACTTATGGGAATTTATGCCTTTCATCAAAATTGGCATATGAAGTTCTCTCCAAATTTTTCTCAACATAAAGTGATTCGCTTTATGGGGGCCCACTCCTTGGCTATTTACGTCCTGCATCAACCAATTATGTACGGGGCAATCTACGGATTTTATTTAATTTCTAAAAGCTAAAGGTCAATTTTTTGTAAACTCTTGCCCCCTTGATGGAAATCATCTCAAAGCGAGTTGAAGGCCTTAGTCAGTCGTGATAGAAGGTTGTTATCCCATTATTATCGCTAAGGTTTATATGAAGTTTGAAAAGCTCTATCAAAAGCTCGAAAGAACATTTGGAAGCATGAAGTTTGCTGTTGTTGTCATTGTTCTTTTCACTATTGGAATGATTATTGGTACATTTCTTGAAAGTTACTACGGTACTGACTTTGCTGGACGTGTTATTTATAAAAGCACACCATTTATGCTTCTTCAGTTCTTCATGTTTCTAAGTATTATATGTGCTGCTTTCATTCGTTTACCTATCAAGAAAAGACTCTACGGTTTTTATGTGATCCACACAGGACTTGTCATTATAGGCTGTGGTTCTTTTATCACTTGGTATGCTGGAATCGATGGAACAATTTCTCTAGATCCAAACTCACCTGCTCGCCATGTCTTTTTACAAGAAGACGTTTTTAAAATTCACTACCAAGACGAGGGAAAACAAGTCACTTATAAACTTCCCTACACGGCTTTTGCCACTAATATTAATGAGCAATACAAAGGAATCACACTAAAAGAATATGTTCCTTTTGCCGATAGAAAGCTCTCTTGGGAGAAAGAAAAGAATAAATACAAAAGTGAAATTCGCCACTCTTCAAGTTATTTTCTCTACAACGAAAATGTCTCTCAAGACTTCATTCTCTCTCTTCACCCAGAAGCTCAGGACTTCGAAGCGACGATGAGTATGGGTCTTATGAATATTCACTACCTACCAGCACCACTTGCAAAGTGTTTCCCTCTAGAATCAAAATCAAAGTTGATCGTGTGGGATGCTAAAGACAGACAGTGTTTTACACCTGAACAAAAAAATATTGAAATTCAAAAAACTGACAATGACGTTCGCTTTTTTGCTTTTAAAAACACGGCCGGAAGAGTGATTTCATTCTTTCCAGACATGTCGCCATGGGCCTTTGATGAGCAAATCAAGCCGATGAAAAATGCTCAGTATCGCGTCTTTTCTAAAAAACTCTTTGAAGATAAGGCCCACCTCTTTCTCTTTGGAACAAAGGCCGCTTACTTTGACAAATACTTAGATACTCCAGGCTGGGTAATGCAGGAATTTGGTTCGAATAAATCAATCAAGCTGCCTTGGATGGATTTTACATTGGAGCTTGTTAAGCACGATGATGAACTGGTTCCGGTTTATCTTCCTGAAAAAACTCTTCCTATTCAAAAAAGCAATCAGATGATCAAAGGAGATCTTCGCGCTCTTAAAATCAATGTAAGAGGAACAGACTACTGGGTTACAAGTGAGAGACCTCTTCGCCTTTTAATCGATGGCAAGGACACGTTATTTACTGTTCAAAAAGAAACTCTTCGCTTACCGTTTGAATTGGTTCTTACAAAATTTAAAATGGATAAGGACCCAGGGACAAATAATCCTGCCAGTTACGAATCCTTTGTTAGTCTCTTTACAAAAGATGGCCCAGTAAAAAGCCATATCTATATGAATAACCCACTTAAGTATGCTGGCTTCACATTTTATCAAGCCTCCTACTCTCAAAACCCAGAAACAGGTCAATACAGTTCAACACTTAGTGTGAATGTTGATCAAGGACGTTTCTTAAAGTACTTGGGTTCACTTCTTCTGGTCTTAGGGGCCACTTGGCATTACATGATCACAAGAAGAAGAGTTAAGTTGAAAAATGCAAAGGCGCTCTTTGAAGCGCAACAGGCCTAGAGGAGTCCTACAAATGAAAAGACTAAGTTCAATCATCGTCCTTGTCGCACTAAGCTTTGCTTTTAATGCTCAAGCAGACTACACAGGTGATACTTATTTTTGTTCAAACAAAACACTTGGAAAACTTCCTGTACAACAGGGAGGACGAGTAAAACCACTAAAAGTCCATGCAAAAGAGACGATTAAACACCTAACGGGAAAATCAAGCGTCGATGGGCTTAATTCTCTTACAGCTTATTGCCTAATCTCTCTACAGGGTCTCGGACTTAAAAACACACTCGATCCCAAAGCTCCTATCGAGCACGTAGAAACGAGAAAACTTTTAGGTCTCTCTGAGGATCATAAAAGAGAGTCTCTCTCTAAGCTTGTTTCTGAGTTCCCTAGAATTCGTGCGACTTGGCAAAAAATCAAAGAAGAAAGTAGCTATAAAAAAGATCTTAACAAGCTTCTAAGTCGAATCAATCTTTACGCCGAACTTCGTGATGGACAAAATTGGTTGATGCCAGAAATCACACCTGAAAAAGATGTTAACTGGATTCCCCTTTCAAGCTTTCTAAAAGAAGATAAAGTTATTGCAGCAAAAAGTGTCTCTTCTACACCTTTTGTTCACGTTTTAATTGAAGCAAAGAAAGAATATATTAAAGCTAAAGACGATAACTTCTTAATCGAATTTACCTTCTCAAATTTACACCTCTCTTATGTTTCACTCTTACTTAGTCTACTAGGGCTTGCTGCCTTAACGCTATTTAAAAACTTCAATGTTGCTCTTGGACTAAGTGTTATTACAGTCCTTGCTCAAACAGCACTGATTACTTTTAGAGTTATGATTTCAGGAAGGGCCCCTATTACAAATATGTATGAGACCGTTCTCTTTTCTGGATACGGTGCTCTAGTTCTCTCATTGATCATCGGTCACTACAGAAAAGAGAAGACATTCGTTTACATGGGTCTTGCCTATAATGTTTGTACACTGTTTATGCTCAATTTTGCCGATGGAATGCTAAGTGAGAGTATCTCTCCCCTTGTTCCGGTACTAAGAGACAACTTTTGGCTATCGACACACGTTACAACAATTATTCTCTCTTATGGAGCACTCGCACTAAGCTGGATTCTAGGAAATACAGTTCTCATTAAAAAGAGATTTATGGGACTTTCTAAAGAAGAATCAAAGTATTACTCAGACTTAATTTATACGACTCTTAAGTATGGAACAGTATTACTTGCTGCAGGAATCATTCTCGGTGGTGTTTGGGCCGATTATTCTTGGGGGCGCTTTTGGGGTTGGGACCCGAAAGAGACTTGGTCGCTCATTGTCCTGTGTCTCTACATGGCCATTCTTCATGGAAAGTATACAAATTGGATTCCAGAGAGAAGGTTTATTCCTCTGACAACAGCTAGTTTCATGAGTGTCATGATGGCATGGTTTGGAGTTAACTATATTCTCGCATCGGGGCTTCACTCGTACGGATTCTCAGAAGGTGGAGCTATTTTCCTTGGAACTTTCTTTGCTATTCAAACGGCCGTTCTGATCGTGACAGGGATTGACTTTAATTCAGAAAAAACAGCATAAGCACCTATTATTACAGGGATCATTTTTTAGACGATCCCTGTAATCCTTTCAATCATCACCCTAATTTCCCTTTTATCAGATAAATTAGCCTTGTTTTAATAACGAGGAAAAACCGTGAAAAAGAATTTTCTTTTATCGAGCCTTCTACTTTTACAACTCCTTGGCTGTGGTAAGAATGACCAAACCAATGAGGAGCTTCTCCAAAGTGATGAGGGCATCAATAAAGTACAATTTCACAGTAGTTGCATCATCTGGGATCGAGATGATCGCTTGCTCGTTAACGACCCATCATGGAGAACTAAAAAAGAGAGTGAAATTAATAAAAATGCAACGGCCCAGATGATCTTCAATGGCTCGTTGACTAAAATGGATGATGAACTCTTTTTTAGGCCTGGCCTTTCATTAAGAATCAAAGAAAAATATAATTTATGCGAAGATGAGAAGTTTGCAAACGCTCAAAGTGTTGGAACGTGTAGCGGGGTTCTAGTTACTCCCAATATCATTCTAACGGCCGGTCATTGCATGAAATATGATGATTACACACTCGAGCAAAATTGCCGTGATTTCTCATGGTCATTTGATAATGAAGAAGGAATCTCCATTAAAGAGGAAAACCTCTATGCTTGTAAGAAGGTTCTCTATCATCACACTGACAGAGAAAAAGGCATAGACATGGCCCTCGTTCAATTAGAGCGTCCAGTTCTAGATAGAAGTCCAATTAGACTTGAAGACGATATGTCTCTTGTTAACCCATCGACTCCAATTGAGATGATTGGACACCCATTTGGGATGCAAAAAACGGTCACGACTGATTACGGAATCTATCGCTCCACTGTTAGGAAGAATACACTTTACTACTATCTTGATACTCTTCCGGGGAATTCTGGCTCACCAATATTTAATAAGAAAACAAACAAGCTCATTGCCATTCATACACAAGGGGCTAAAAACATTTTTAAGAAGGATGAAAAGAACAATTGTAACCGTCTTAGAAAGTGTCAGTACCAAAATCCTGAACAAGGCTGCCACCGTTCTCGAGGACTCAGTGTCCAGTTCATTAAAGAAAGCCTTTCTAAATACCTAAACACCTGTAAATAAAAACAAAAAACATTTTTACGCGCAAGGTCTGTAAGGGAGAATTAGAACTATTCCCTAGACCATCTCTGTAAGATTTGCTGAAATAGATGACCACACACACGCAAACAAGGAGAGATCCCTGATGGATATGATTTCCATTGATCAAATCAAAACTGACAACAAATACTTAAGAGTTGGTGTCAATGTCGATAAGCTTAAAGACAGTATTGAAGCTGTTGGTCTTATTAACCCACTCATTATCAATAAAGATAACCTTCTGTTGGCCGGAGGGCGTCGTTACACGGCCCTAAAAGAGCTAGGATGGACTGAAGTTCCTGTTCGCCAAGTAGATGAAGGGAAGCTTAAAGAAGAGCTCATTTCAATTGATGAGAACCTAGTAAGAAAGAACCTTGAAGATCTTGAATTAGAGCACTCACTATGTCGCGGAAAGCAAATCTATGAAGAGCTTTACCCTGAAACAAAAGAAGAAATCACACTTGAAGATATTAAGCCGAAACCGCCAAAGAAAAAGCTCAACGAAGAAGAGTTAAAAGAAGAACTAGATGAGGCCTTTGGCGAGCTTAAGAAGAAAACATTCGTTCAAGATATCGCTCATAAAACAGGGCTATCTGAGACGGCCATTAAAAAAGCAATTCTTAGAGACTCAGCTGCTAGTGATGAAGTTAAAACGGCTAGAATGAGTGGTGAAATTGGTGCAAGCCACGTTAATGAACTCATTAAGCTAGAAAAAGAGACTCAAGAGCAAATCCTTCCTTATATTAGAGAAAAGAGCGCTTCAGTTGTTAAAGATATGATCAAAGACATCAATGAGATGGGTGTTGACAAGGCCATAGAGAAAACAATTAATAGAGCTCCTGTAACAAAAGAATATATTGCACTTAAAAATACTGCAAAGAGAATGAACAAGATGATTAAAAAGATCATCAAAGATGATCCAAGCTTTGATGGAGAAGAAAGAGCTGATGCTTTTAAAGAAATCGAAAAGCTTAAAACGTCTTTTTTCAATCTCGAGCAATCACTTTATCTAGAATCTCAACAAGATGATGAATACATGGATATGGGTTCACAATCAGAAGACACAGATGAAGAATTCATGCCACCGCAAATGGCGGAATCAAGTGATTTTCAACCGACAATCTAAAAATAGAAAGGGCCCAAAAAAAGGGCCCTTTTTTATAGCTCTAATTTAGAAATACTAATATATCGTCCTCTTTTACACATGAAGCTTTTATACTTTTTGCCTTCATACTCGTGAACTTCCATAACAGCACATTCACTAGGTATCGTGACACTTTGAGAGATTGGTCTAATGAACTTTCCGTCAACCATTTTCATAACATAAACTCGATCACCAACAAAGTATGAAGAGTTAACAACAAGGGCCGCACCTTCAGTCGATTGATAGCGATCAAAAGTTTCTGAAAAGCTTGTCCCTGGAAATGATGACTCTCTATTAATTGGAAGATAAGAGCTGCCAGATTCATTAATATTCCAAACATAGTAGCGACTCTCAATAAGTGCCTGGCCATTGATAAAATCGAATGGAGCTTCAATTGGATCACTCCACATATCTGTTTGAAAAACTAGAGACTCCCCTTGTTCATTGAAGACACGAACCTTATTTCTTTTATAAAGAGTTGAAAAATAAGCAACATCTTTTGTGTAGCTAACAGCATTATTTTGAAGAATAAAATGATCTAAAGAAAGAGTTCTAATTTGAGATTCACTCTTTGAACAGAAAGTCACTTCAACAAGTTCATCACTACGATAAGATTTTTTTAAATAAAGAGCTTTAACACTTCCTCTTGATTGATCCGTAGAACTTTGTGGTCTTAAAGAGATAAGATCAAACTCTGTATCAAGACTTAGATCAAGATTTGAAATAAAATCAAAATTTTCAAGTGTTCGAAGTTCCATTTCGACTTTATTCCCATCGACAATAGGATTCATATAGTAAAGCCTAGTCTTTGGAATATTTGGCAGTGAAAAGAAAAAGTCATCAGAGTTATCTTTTTTAGGAACTCCCCATAAATGAGCAAATGCTGGAACATTGATCGTACCGAATTGCTCTGTGGTAATTTTCATTAACTGGATCTGCTCTTCTCTGTTCTTTACCTTAATGAGGTCTAAACCAATATCATCCATCTTCCAATGAGATCTCTCACCAAAGAGAGGTTCTCCTTTACTATTAAAAAGTGAAAAAACGAGTTTTTTCTCTTCTCTGTCTTTATAATAAACAAGATAATCCCCTTCACCATTGCGATTAATATCGACGACAAAGATTCCGTAGACTTCAAGAGCTCTTGGGATAACGAGTTCGAGTGTTTCATAATTTGATTCACTTAATCTTAAAACAGAAAGTGGCGTCTTATTCTTTGGTCTAAGTTCTTTCAGTCGATTGAGATCAAAGTAAAAATACTGCTCACTAGCGATTTTTTTAGTCGTGTCAAAAACTCTTTTTAAGCGTGAGCCTTTTTGAGTGCTACTGAAATGACCAATAAAAGTCGATGGTATGCTTTTTAAAACAACATCATTCTTTTTGAGTTCACGTGAGATATCACGGACAAGGACAATCTCACCTGAATAACGTTGTTTCTCTTGTCCATAAGTTATCTGCAAAGAAAAATCGATATGAGAATCTTTTTGATAATCGAGAACTTTACCATAAAAGCTCACTCTTCCATCTTTATCCGTATCAAATTCCACAACACTCTCTTTAAGAGAAACTGCACCACTTTTTAAAACTAACTCAACTTTCCCCTTCGATTGTCCTGCGACCAAAACCTCTAGAGGAATATCAATGATGAAACTTCCCGTTGGACGTACACGAATCTCATCTATCGCCTTTAGAGAAAGATCAATGAAGGGTCTATCGTTACGATCTTCTAACATTGATTTCAATTGGACGAGTCCAAACTTTGAAGCATCTTCAAGTTGAAGTGTGTTTCGATACAAAATGGCCTTTATCTCACTTAAAGCTAGGTCCTTATCAGATTCGTGAATGAGATAAGCAATGGCCCCTGCTACAAAAGGTGCCGCTTGAGATGAACCGTTATTAATTTCATAACCGGCCTTTCTAAACTTTCTCGATTCAACTTTAGTTGGGTACGTACTTAGAATTCCCTCGCCAGGAGCATATAGATCAACTTTTTGAGAGTAATTAGAAAAGCTTGCTCTTTTAAATTGATTGTCCATTGCACCAACACAAATAACACTTTCGTGTGAGCAAGGATAAACAGGGAATTTTTTATTATTATTTCCACTGGCAACGACAACGGCAACATTTTCTTTTTTCGCTCTTTGAAGAGCTGATTCAATATCTTGGCCATGAATAACTTTTGGCCAGCCCACACTCATATTGATAACTTTTGCTCCATTATCAATTGCAAAATTAATCGCCTTAGCAATATAGGCCGTATATGGTTTTTTATTAAAAAGGAGTCCCTTTAGTTCCGGTGAGAGAACTTTTAACGGCATAATCTTAACAAAGTTTGCTCCCACACCAGTCATACCAATATCATTTGAGCTTGCTCCAATAATCCCACTAACATGAGTACCATGACCGTCTAAATCGACAGGATCTTTAATATCCACAAGAAAGTCCCAACCATAGCATGCCTTCTCGCTTCCTCCTTCAAAACAAGGCCCTTCTTTTTTCCAAATATTATCGACTAAGTCAGGGTGCTCTAAATCAATTCCCTGATCGATGACAGCGACGATAACTTCTTTTTTAAATTTTGGTAAACCTGGCCACTGAATATCAGCGCCTTCGATTCCTTTAATATCTATTTTATTAAGGGCATCTGATTTTCTATCAATCAATTGTCCTGAGTTTTTTAGACCCCATTGATAGGAAAAAAGAGGATCAGTATTAATTGCAAACACTGATTGTATCAACAGAGGAAGTAAAAGCATTAGCGAATAGGCCTTCATTATAAATTCTCCCTCATCCAAGATCCAAACAATTCACTTGCCTGCATTTTAGTATCACGTAAGACTTTAGAAAATGGCCCCTCACTCATGCGAGAACCAATTGTTCCTTGTGCATGAGAGCGAATCTCACTATGGATATACTCCGAATCTTTTCTAAATCCGTTAATCGTTCCATAAATGTAGACATTTTCTCTTTTAACCAAATCAATCAAAACTGACATTGGTAGATAACGATAAATGGTATCGAGAATCTTCGTGGTACACTTCGAATACTTTTTAAAACGTACTTCATCACGATAACGACGACATCTCTTGACTGATTCCTCTATCCAAGAGAAGTCACCACATTGTAATTTCTTAGCAATCGTCTTGGTCTTATCATTACAGAAAATTGTACGAGAATTTTGATAGCGATTCTCAGCTAATTCAATTTCTCTCGAACTACTTTCGATAAATTTCTTTACACCGGCATCGTAAATATTAATATGTCCAACAATATCGTAGAGATTGAGATCTGTTGCATCGTAAACATCACCAACTTCAAAAAGTGTTGTTTCAAAGTCCTTATTCATTTGATTAATCTTTTTAATCAACTTCTTTCGATCTTTTTTCCAGCCAGACTCACCTTGTTTGATTTTGATAAACTCATTGAGAATACGTCCTTCAACACGATCCAGATTGGCCTCATAGACGACACTATCTTGAAAGGCTGAACCAAATGGAGTGTGACCAGGGTTTTTCCAAGTGGCCGAGCGAATACGAAAGTCTTTATCATTTTTTGCTAGCCAAAAATTGGATACATCTTCAATAAAAGAGCGGTAATTTCGACCACGAAGTCTTTCTATACTCTCTCTTAAAAGATAGGCCTTCTTTTTTCCTCTTATCTTTAAAACATAGTCGCCATTTTTCTTTAATCTTTTAAACTTCCACCATAAAAGTGAAAATTTTAAACTTGAGTCTCTATAGCTATTGTCGACAACCAGAACCTTTGAGTTCAATTCATCAAGAGGCCACGTTTCACCGGAGCTTAATAATTTACTTACGGCGTAGGCAGCACTGATATCATCTTTATCTTCAGCTTTTTTCTTTAAAGGTACACGATAATAGTGAACACCATAATTTCCCCTATCTCCACTTTGAGTAAGTCGAAGAATCGGAGCAAAGTAGCGCACATTAAAGGCAATATCATAACCATGGCCCATTCCCTTATCCACATAAACCTGAAGGGCCTCATTTGATTCACGGTAAAGATGAATCCTTGAAATATTAACGGCATCAGTACTTGTGGCCAGACCAATATTCACTCCAGATGGGGTTGAATAATTTAAATTACCTAGAACCTTAGGCGTGATTTGAGTTGTCACAATTAAAGACTCACCAACATCCAAGAGATCATCAATTTTAGAAATGAGTTCATTTCTCTCATTCGTATCAGAACTTCCTGCTAGAGCCATTAAATTCTTTTGTAGAAGATACTTAGAAAGATTAACAAGCATCTTCTTATAAGGTTCTTTGAAGCCTTCTTTTAAGTCTTCAAGAGGTCTCAAGTGTGTAAACGTTTTTAGATAACTCATGTCACCTTTAACGAAAGCGCCATATCCATTATCAAGACCTTCAATACCAAGATGGCCTCCAAGTGAGACGGCAACACCGAAAGTATCGGCAATCTGAACTAGATTAAAATCGTTTTGCCCAGAGACCCCCATGACCATATCTCGAGAGAGAATGACTTTTCCTGAGGCGGTTGGAGAAAACCATGTACCAATGCTCTTCTCTTTAAACTCTCCAGTCTCAATATAATGATCTAGCCCCTCTTGAAAATCTTCTTGGAACCACTTTTGTCTCGATTCCAGAATTCGATCATAAGAGAGTTTCTCATTCACTTTCTGCATAAGTTCGGTTAAGGCCTGACCTCTTAATTCAGAGTAAATATAATATTCAATATCTTTAAAAGGGTTATCTGGTTCTCCATGGGAAAAATAAGAAGCATAATCTTCGTATTTTTCCTTCTTTAAAATTCCATCGACAAGCTCTTGCCCATTTGAAACTTCATAGTTAACAGGAAGGTCATCAGAATTCACATTGAAACTTTTTAGTAGTTGGTTTCTACGAGAGAGAAGCTTTTCTAAAACGAGCTTAGACACACTATGAGGAAACTTTGCACTCTCTACAATTTGCTCAAAATCTAATCGATCAAGTTTTGCAAGACGTCTCAATATCCATCTCGCATCATAACGGTCGGCCGGAATTTTAGAAGGAAAAAAATGAGAGAAGATAACGCGATCTTCATTAATATTGGCCATCTTCCAAGAGAATTTATTC
Organism: Halobacteriovorax sp. GB3; assembly: GCF_028649655.1. Classification (NCBI taxonomy): domain Bacteria; kingdom Pseudomonadati; phylum Bdellovibrionota; class Bacteriovoracia; order Bacteriovoracales; family Halobacteriovoraceae; genus Halobacteriovorax; species Halobacteriovorax sp. GB3. The sequence continues at coordinate 951,714 of NZ_JAQSLN010000001.1, read as the reverse complement.
GCACTCTCTTTTAAATCTAATAAGCCATAAATGAGAGCACTAGCACGAACTTCGCGAGCATAGCTATACTGAAGAGGCACACCATAGACGGCATTGTAAAAGTCATCTTCAGCGTAAGAGTAGATAAAGATATCTTTTAAAGTTACTGAATTCTCTTGTTCACTTACGACCCATCTCTTTGAAACCGCTCCCGTTGCACGGTAAACTTCCTTTTCTAAAAAGTTTTTCTTTTGCGTTTCGCTATCAAAATCAACAGTGATTGATCTCAAGTACTGAAGGGTTGGAGATTTATAACCTAATTTATCGAGGAATGCTTTTCTTAGAAGGTATGTGTGTAGGTCTTTTGCCATATTGACGACAAAACGCGACCCTCTAGAATCTCTAATATTAAATCGGCCAAGCCCAATGATTGAAGAGATACTTCCATCAAATTGAACAACTTCACTAGAATCGAGCATTAATGGCGAGAATAATTGAAAGCGATCTTTACCGTCCCAAAACTGTGATGCCTTTGGATTTAGACTCGCTAAATCGACTTCACTGGCCAAAGCTAACGCCTCTTCAGAGTTTAGAACCTCTCCATCAGGCCCAATGAGATCGCCTGCTGGAGAAAATTTTCCAGAAAGCGGAATATCTTGAATCACTTGAGCAGTACTTTGAAAGCTCAAAAGAGAGAATAATAGAACAGTAACTAATTGAAATATCATAATATACACCTAGGTTACTGTCTTTATAGCACGCTTAAAAATTTTCGCTAGAAAACAAAAATTATCTATGAACTTTTTGCAATATTTAGAGGGGAAAACAAAAAAAAAGGGTCCCATGGGGACCCTCTTTGAGTGGAGACAATTTAACTTGTCTTATAGCTCGATTCCAAGATCTGGAAGGAGTCTATTAACAAGGCTGTCAGCTTTGATATTTCTTGTTTTAGAAACTCTTTCGATAAGCTCTTGTTTGAAAGCGTTATCTTCTTGTGCTTTTTGGAACTCTTCGAAAGTTGCTCCAGTGAAGCTCTCGATATCAGCTTTAAGTGCTTGTGCATCTTCTGGAAGAAGCATCTCATCGCTTGAACGTGAAAGCATTTTTGTTGCTTTAACACCAAGAGATACAAGTGAAAGTGAATCTTTCATCTCTAGACCGTAAGTTGCAGAAACGTCAGCTGCTTTTTTAAGAAGTGAGTTCTCTTGTGCTTCTCTGGCCATGAGAGATACATCATATGTATCAGTTTCATCATTGTATGTTTTTCCTGAATCTAGACCGATGTAGTAATCTTCCCAGAAGTCAGAGTGAGTATAAACAACTTCTTCATACTCATCACCGTAACCATCACCTAGGTAACCTGAATCGTACATATCGTCCCAGTTTACATCACGGTACTCATCAGCAAGATTATAATCTGTAGAGTAGTAGTCATAGTACTCTAAAGTTCTTAGGTAACTAAGACTTACTGATACGTTCTTATCATATTTTGCATCGTAAATAACGAACCAGTTTCCTGATCCTCTTTCAGTTTCATACTGATCTTTTACAATGTGTGAAGCATAACGAGTAGAACCATCTACGTCATTTAGAGCTTCAACAAATTCTTGTGCTGAAATATAAGCAGAAGATTGCCAAGTTTTAGAAGGTCCTGTGTAGTTTCCACCAGTTCCTGAACCACCACCGCCACCACAGCTAGCTAAAGTTGCACCTAGAACTAATGTTGCTAAGATAGATTTTTTTGTCATAGTCTCTCCCCTATTGATTAGGCCCTCCAGTTTTAGGAGTGCCATTCCTAATTTTTTTACAAATCCATCCTAGATTTTTCGTTGTTGAAAACATCAATACAATAAACGTGCCAAAAATATCGAGCGATGTAAGATGATTTCATTTAAATTAGGTGTCACTATGAACTATTTACAGAAGCGCATCGCACCACGCACAGCAACATGGTGTCACATCGATACCTGAATTTTGTTTGGAACGGATGCGCGTCGCGCAATACCGGTTTTCGTTGACGAAAGCACCTAAAAAAATTAGCCTTGAGGCAAATATTTTATATATTTCATTTTTAAAATATAACAACAGGGACATGTTGATAACGATGAATGAAATACTAAATCGAGAGCTTGCTCACTTTCAAAGCTTTTTTTCAAGGATGGGATTTAAAAGGATCGATGGAGCCGTCTATGGCCTATTGGTTTTAAGTGAAACTCCTCTTCGATCAGATGAAATTGAACACAAGCTCAACCTCTCACAAAGTGCAGTGAGTATCTCTTTAAAGAACCTCTCATCTATCGGTGCAATTGAATCGACAATTGATCCTATGGAAAAACGAGTTAAGCTCCATAGCGCCAAAGAAGATGCCCTTTCTGTAGTAGCAAGCGTCTTTAGAAAAAGAGAACAAGAGTATATCTATGAGTTCAAGGCCATGGCCAAAAGACTTAAAGACAATTCAGAACTTCAAGATCAAAAAACAGTGGCCAAAAGACTGGATTCTATTATCCAAACTTGTGAGACGGCCGAGGCGGTTATGAATTTTGTTATAAAGATAACAAGAGACAAATTGCCTGGAGAATCACTTGCTCTTGCTAAAAAGATCCCTGAGGCCTTGCGCTTCATTGAGCTTGGCACTGATCCAGCAAAGAAAATAACGACACATATGACAAAATCTCTCGCGACCAAACTAATGGGCGGTCTCGATCGTATTGAGAAAAATTTGGAGAACTATCGCTATGAAAAGTAGAATCGTCATCACAGGAGTTGGACTTACCGCTCCCAATGGTAACAACTTAGGGGAATTTAGAAACGCTCTTTTAGAGGGAAAATCAGGAATTCAATTTACTGAAGTACGCCATATGGGAACACTTCCAGCTGGTCTTTGCGATTTCGAAGAGACAAAATATCAATCTCGCAAAATGAGAAAAAGAGGAACAAGGGCCGGCGCAATTGGTATTTACTGTGCCAATGAGGCCATTGTTGATAGTGGAATTAATTTTGAAAAATTTGATAAAGACCGCGTTGGTGTTTACGTTGGAATTACAGAACATGGAAATGTAGAAACTGAAAATGAGATTCACGATCTCTATCAGAACAACCTTAATACAGACTATTGGTCTCACCACCACAACCCAAGAACTGTTGCCAATAACCCAGCAGGAGAAGTAACGCTCAATCTCCAAATTACTGGGCCCCACTATACGATTGGTGCAGCTTGTGCAGCTGGAAACTTAGGGGTTATTCAGGCCGTGCAAATGCTTCAACTTGGTGAAGTTGATCTCGCACTTGCTGGTGGAGTTTCAGAATCACCTTCAACATTTGGAATCTTTGCGGCCTTCAACTCACAAGGCGCCCTCGGTTCTCATGAAGACCCTACTCAAGCGACAAAACCACTTGATAGTGATCGTAACGGGATCGTTATTTCAGAAGGTGGATGTCTTTATACTCTTGAAAGATTAGAAGATGCACTCTCACGCGGAGCTAAGATCTACGGAGAAGTCATTGGATATCACTCTAATAGTGATGCGAGTGACTTTGTTTTACCAAATACCACAAGACAAATTGAATGTATGAACAAGGCGATTGCTAAGGCAGGAATCACTCCTGAACAAGTTGATATCGTGAATATGCACGCAACAGGTACTGTAATGGGAGATATTCAAGAGTGTGACGCTGTTGGAGCAGTTTTCAACTCATACCCTAATACTAAAGTTAATTGTACAAAAGGCTTTATTGGTCATGCCATGGGTGCGGCCGGAGCACTTGAACTTGCAGGGAACCTACCATCATTTACAGATGGAACAGTTCACCCGTGCAAAAAAATTGATAATATCGACCCAAAGTGCGCCCTAGACGGTCTCGTTAACGGCGAGCCAGTTAAGAAAGATGTAAATATTATTTTAAATAACTCATTTGGAATGCTTGGAATTAACTCAAGTCTTATCATTAAGAAATTTGAAGGAGAAAAAAATGACTAACGAACAAGTAAGACAAGCTGTTGTCGATATTATTGCTGACATTGCTTTAGATGACGACGTTACAACAATTAAAGATGAAGTAGCTCTTAGAGAGCAACTAGACCTAGATTCTATGGACTTTCTTGATATTGTTATGGAACTTAAGAAAAGACATAAGATCGAAGTTCCTCAAGAAGATTATCCACAACTTGCGACAATGCAAAGCTGTGTTGATTATCTTGGTCCAAAGTTTAATCAGTAAAAATTCAAAGGGTCTCTTTCACAGAGGCCCTTCGTTTAAAAGGTTCGATCAATGCCTAAAAAGTATGATGCTATCGTAATCGGAGCGGGAATGAGCGGTCTTGCGGCCGGTATTCGACTAGCGATGTTCGATAAGAAAGTCTGCATCTTAGAAAAGCACGTGATTAGTGGAGGACTTAACTCCTACTACAAAAGACAAGGCCACAATTTTGATGTTGGCCTACATGCAATGACAAACTTTGTTCCAAAAGGAACAAAAAGAAAGCCACTCACAAAACTTCTTAAACAACTTCGTATACCCTACGAAACTTTTGAATTAAATGAACAGAAGCAATCAAAGATTGTCTTTCCTGATAAAGAACTAACTTTTACAAATAACCTTGAAGTTCTAAAGCAAGAAGTCCATGAAAAGTTTCCTGATCAAATTGATGGATTCGTAAAACTTCTCGTCAAAATAGAAAACTTCAATGAAGTGGCGCTAGACAACGAAACCGTAATGGCAAAAGATGTTGTGGCCCAATATATTTCCAATGAACAACTTTTAGAGATGATCTTTTGTCCCCTCTTGATCTATGGATCGGCATGGGAAAATGATATGGATTTCTCTCAATTTGTTATCATGTTCAAATCCATTTACATGGAAGGCTTCTGCCGTCCAAAAGGTGGAGTGAGAACTGTTATCGATACTCTCCTTGAGAAATTTGAATCTCTTGGCGGAGAACTCCTCTTTCGTCACGAAGTCACTAAGCTCATCCACAAAGACGGTAAGATTCAAGGTGTTGAGCTTAAAAAAGGCGATATCCTAGAGGCCCCAGTTGTTCTTTCAAGTATGGGCTATCCAGAGACGATGGCGAGAATTGAAAAAGAGGGAAAAGAAAATCCTGCCGTAGGAAAAATGACATTTACAGAGTCAATTATGATTCTTGATAAAAAGCCAATTGATATGGATTTTGATACGACAATTATTTTCTATAATGAGAGAGACAAGTATCACTATCGATCACCTGAAGAACTCTATGATAAAAAAAGTGCTGTCATTTGCTTTCCAAATAATTTTGAAATTGATGATTATAATGAAGGGTGGATTCGAGTAACTAATATGGCAAACTTTGATAAGTGGAAAGAACTTGAGAAACCACTTTATCGACAAATGAAAGAAGAAGTCTTTAAAGATTCGGTTCAAATAACAAAGAATTGTTTACCGAATTTTGATGCAAATATTCTTTATAAGGATGTCTTTAGTCCAACGACCATTCAACGATACACTGGTCACTTCGGTGGAACAGTCTATGGAAGTACAGACAAATCCAGAGATGGGAAAACATCAATTGATGGACTTTATCTCATTGGTACTGATCAAGGTTTCCTTGGTATTGTAGGTTCCATGCTAAGTGGAATCAGTATGGCAAACCTCTATGGACTCATGGAATAAAAAGGACCAAAATGAAATATAACAATGTCGTTATTCGCGACTTTGCCTATGCTCTTTCAGAAGATGTCATGACAAGTGATGATCTTGAAAAAAGACTTGAGCCTGTTTACAAAAGACTCCGCCTTCCAGCAGGTAGACTTGAGTTAATGACAGGGATTAAAGAGAGACGCCTATGGAGTCCAGGGACTCTTCCAAGTGATCTCTCAACAATGGCAACACAGAACCTTTTTAATAAAGGCAATGTCAAAAAAGAGGAAATTGAAAAGATTGTTCACGCTTCAGTTTGTCGAGATTTCCTCGAGCCCTCAACGGCCAGTATTGTTCATGGAAATCTCGGCCTAAGCGAAGACTGTATGATTTTTGATCTATCCAATGCTTGCCTTGGTGTTGTCAATGCCATGGTAATGGCGTGCAATATGATCGAATTAGGGCAAATTAAAAATGCTCTTATTGTTTCAGGTGAAAACGGCGGGCCACTTCTTGAAGAGACAATTAAAAAACTAAATACAGATGAGTCGATCACAAGAAAATCCATAAAAAAATATATTGCAAATCTCACTATCGGATCGGCCGCAGTTGCCTTTGTTCTTTCTCACAAAGATCAAGCAAGTGATGCTCCTAGAATTTTAGGAGGTGCCTGCATGACAGATAGTAGCGCCAATAAGCTCTGCCAAGGAGATGGCGACCCAGGAAGCTTGATGATGGAAACTGATTCTGAAAAGCTTCTTGAACATGGGATAAAGCTTGCAAGAAAAACATGGCTTAAAACAAAAGATGTTCTTAACTGGAAACATGATGAAATAGATTGGGTTATTGGTCATCAAGTTGGTACGGCCCATGAAGAGCAAGTCATGCGCGCTTTAGAGTTAAAAGATAGACCTACTCATATTACTTACGATCTTTTAGGAAACACTGGCTCTGCGGCCCTTCCCATTACATTGATTAAGTTATTTGAAACGGGACAATTAAAAAAGAATCAAAATGTAGCTCTGGTAGGAATAGGATCAGGGCTTACTAGTATTATGCTTGGAGTAAAATGGTGAGAGAAATAACGATTCCACAGGACCTTAAAGAAGAATATCCATTTAAAAGTAATTTTCTTTTAAAGAATGGACTTAAATATCATTATGTAGATGAAGGAAAAGGCGATCCTGTTCTCTTTCTCCATGGAAATCCAACTTGGTCATTCTATTATAGAAACCTTATTAAGGGACTTCAGGACAACTATCGTTGTATTGCTCCAGATCACATTGGTTGTGGTCTTTCTTCTAAGCCAGAAGACTACGAATACACATTAGAAAATCATATTCAAAACGTCGTCGATCTCGTTGAAAAACTAGATCTTCATAATATACGTCTTGTCGTTCATGACTGGGGCGGGGCCATTGGTATGGGTCTCGCGACGAGAATGCCTGAGCGTATTAAAGGAATTGTCTACCTTAATACTGCGGCCTTTCGTTCAAAAAGAATTCCTTATAGAATCGCCGTTTGTAAAATACCAGCGTTTGGGGAATGGATAGTTAGAAAGTTTAATGCCTTTGCCTACCCTGCTACATTTATGGCCACTTCTAAAGGTCTTTCAAAGACAGTTAAGAAAGGATTTCTTCTCCCTTACAACGATTATCAAACACGAATTGCAACAGCTAAATTTGTGCAGGACATTCCACTTTCTTCTAAGCATAGAAGTTATGGAACACTTAAAGAAATCGAATTAAAACTAAAAGACCTTGATGTACCAAAAATGTTTATCTGGGGAGCGAAAGACTTTTGCTTTAATCTGCACTTTCTTAAAAAGTGGCAAGAAATTTACCCTAATGCCAAAGTGAATATCTATGATAAGGCAGATCACTATGTGATTGAGGATGAGAAAGAAAAGAGTCTACAAGATATTAAACTTTTCTTTTCAACAATTTCATAAAGAAACTGAAAGGTAGAAAAATGAAAAATATTGCAGCGAGAATTGATGAGATGGCCAATCTCTATCCAGCAAAAAAAGCTGTGGTTGCTCGTGCTAAAAATGGTAATTATGAACACCTTACCTTCAAAGAGTTAGTTGATCTCTCTCACAACTTTGCTTTTAAGTTTAAAGAGATGGGGTTAAAAAAAGGCGATAAGACACTTGTCTTTGTTAGACCAGGTCTTGATTTCCCTGTAATCACTTTCGCTCTCTTTCGCCTTGGTGTTGTTCCAGTCTTTATCGACCCAGGAATGGGAAGAGAGAATCTCTTCAGAGCGATCTCAAATTTAAAACCAGAGGCCCTTATTGCTGTTCCAGAAGTTCATATTGCGAGACTCTTTTTTAGAGCTCCCTTTAAAGGCATTAAACACTTTGTCACAACGGGCTCCCTTACTTATGGCAAAATGAAATCCATTAAGCCTTGGAAAAGAAATCTTACAAGTGAGCGCATCCTCTCAAATATTGATGAGCAGGATATGGCGGCCATTTTATTTACTTCCGGTGGAACTGGTATCCCTAAAGGGGTTGTATACACACATAAGATATTCAACACCCAAACAGATACTTTAAAAGAGCTCTTTTCACTTAGCGAAAAGGAAGTCGACATACCAGGTTTTCCTCTATTTGCCTTTTTTACAATGGCCATGGGAATGACAAGCTGTATTCCAGAAATGGACCCGTCAAAACCAGCAAAATGTGATCCAAAAAAGCTCGTTCAAAATATCAACGATCATCAAGGTACCTTTGTAGCGGGATCTCCCGCTATATGGGAACGCGTGGCCAACTACTGTGTAGACAATAATCTAAAACTTCAAAGCGTAAAATATCTTGTTATGTTTGGCGCACCTGTATCACCAGAACTCCATAAGAAATTTCAAAAAGTCCTACCTAATGGAACGACTTACACTCCCTATGGAGCGACGGAATCTCTTCCTGTGGCCAATGTGGAAGGACATTTTCTTCTTGAAAATACTGTCGATAAAACAGATCAGGGTCTTGGAACTTGCGTTGGAAAAGTTGCTCCTAATATTGAAGTAAAAATTATAGCGATCACTGACAATGTAATTGAGACTATTGATCAGGCGAATATTCTAAGCCCCTATGAACTTGGTGAGATCATCGTTAAAGGTGATGTTGTCACTAAGGAATACTATCAAATGCCTAAGAAAACGGCCGAGGCAAAAGTCTATGATGGAGAGAGTCTTTGGCACAGAATGGGTGATCTTGGCTATCTCGATCAAGAAGGACTCCTTTGGTTTTGTGGTAGAAAATCCTATCGTGTAACGACCAAAGATGAATTGAAAAGCTCGATTCAATGTGAATCTATTTACAATAACCATAAAGATATTCATAGAACGGCTCTAATTGGTATTGGAAATGAAGGTGAACAAAGACCTGCCCTTGTAATTGAGAGAAAAGATAAGAGAACTAATTTAAAAAATATTGATGATTCATTTAAAAAAGATCTTATCGAACTCTCTAAAAGTTACGAGCATACAAAAGATATTGAAACGTTTTATTTAGCAGATCAATTCCCGGTTGATGTTAGACACAATATAAAAATTGATCGACTTAAGCTTAGAGACCAAGCAATTAGCGGTAAGTTAAAGGAAATCAGATGAATATCTTAGTTACAGGTGCCAGTGGTTTTTTAGGTTTTGAAATAGCGATAGCTCTTAAAGAAAAAGGCCACACTGTCTATAACTTCTCAAGAACTCACACAGAAGAACTTGAAGAGCAAGGCATTCAAACGAGAAAAGGTGACCTCTCTCACTACCCCGACCTCTACCAAGCACTTGAGGGTATTGATGCCGTATTCCATGTTGCCGCAAAAGTTGCGATGTGGGGTAAGTGGGAAGATTTTTATCGCATTAATGTTACTGGTGCTCACAATATGATTAAGGCCTTAAAAGAGAGAGGGATAAAGAAATTAGTATTTACATCCTCTCCTTCGGTAGTTTTCGATAAGCATGAACTTCTTGGAGCAAATGAATCAACTCCCTATCCAACGGACTCACTTAGTATGTATGCTAAGAGTAAGGCCATGGCCGAGAAGTATATTCTTGAATCAAGCGATTCAACTCTTGCAACGTGCGCCCTACGCCCACACCTAGTTTTTGGAAAACGCGATAAGAATATAATCCCAAGACTTGTAGAATCGAGGTCAAAGGGAAAATTAAAGCGTATCGGTAACGGAGATAATCTTGTCGATGTTATCCATGTGAAAAATGCCGTGCACGCTCATCTTCTCGCTTTCGATAAACTTGAAATTAACTCTCCTCTTTCGGGAGAAGCCTACTTTATTGCTCAGGAAAAGCCAGTAAATCTCTGGGACTTTATCGATCAGATTCTCTTAAAAAAAGGTGCAAACAAAGTTGAGGGAAAAGTTTCTCTAAAACTTGCCTACTATCTTGGGGCCTTTGTTGAGCTTTTTCTTAAGCTCTTTAAAATACATAATATTCATCCACCGATGACTCGTTTTGTGGCGCTACAAATGGGAACGTCTCACTACTTCTCTCACGACAAGGCCAAAGAGCATTTTAATTACGAACCAATTCTCACAATTGATCAGGCCCTAGAAGATATTTAGGGCCTATATTTTCAACCTAGATCAGTATTTAAAGAGAAGGCATAATAGATGTATGAAAACTCTATGCCTGATCATAACACTATTTTTTTCAATAAACGCCCTAGCAAAACTAACATTGCAAACGGCCCTCAATTACACAAGTGATACAGATAACGACAAAACATTCGAGTATACAAGACTTAATGGCTCCCTATTCATTGGTGCGTCCATTGGAAAAAAAGATAGACTCTACCTCGGACAGAACGTCTCTCAATTCACAAGAACAGATAACCAAGATGATACAGACTCAGCAGAGATCTCTGTTTTAGAAATTGGCCCAAAAATGGTTTATTATTTCAATGATACAAAGACAGTCTATTTTCAGAGCACGTGGAATCCTTATGCACAAGGGGACTCTACTGGCGCGGAGTCGAAAGAAATTTCAGGATGGAGTTACCAAGTAGGACTTGGATATCAACTAAGAGTTTCAAGAGGCTTCCACCTTGGTGCCAGTCTTAATTATCATGCGCTTAATATAAGTGAGGAGAAAACCTCTGATGGCCAAGCAACAGAGGTTTCTAAAACCTATTCGAGTATATTACCAATGATAGAGCTTGCTCTTCATTTTCGTTAATTATTCCAAATCAACAGAGGCCGGTGTTCTTAACTGATTTTCAAGAAGATGTGTTTTAACAACACCAAGGCCATTGAAGACACCATCAGTAAAATGTGTTCTAAAACCGAAACCATTTTGTTGAGTTGCACTGAATGAACCATTCATAAAAATGTGATCTTTGCCATAGTATTTGACGAGATCACCTCGATTACGCGACTGATAGAAAATCTCGCGAGAAACATCTTTTAGTCTCCAAAGTGGCACTTTATTCAAAGATCTCGTGATAGTCGTTGCTTTTTCAATACACTTCTTATGAGAGTAGCGACGAACTCGCCAAAGCAAAAATCTCTTTTTTACAGTACGACACTTATTATAAAGAGAGTAAGAATAGTTCTCTTGTGACCATTCTTTAATAAAACGATGATAGCTATTATACAATTTATAACGGCACGAAGAGAAAAGACTTCTAATGCGCTTAAAGAAGTTCTTTGATTTCATGTTGCATTGATCCTTAACAAGATTCAAGATTTGATTCTTGTCCTTTTTTAAGAACGACTCAACACCAAGTTTTGCAATACGAAAATTCGATTTGACTTCAAGCGGTCCTACTAATTGATCCTGATTCAAGTAGTGGACAACTTTTGTATCAGCATTCGTATAATTTTTTAAACTTGATACGGCGTAACCTTTAATCTTCTTATTCATACTCCCCGTTGTTTTAAGAGCATCAAAATCAAGACTGTAATGAAGAGAAAGGTCCCCTTCAAGAGAATCAACATCATAATCTTTTTTGGAATCGACGATATCGCGCTTTGATTTATATTCAAGTTCAACTTTTCTAAGTTCATTGTAGTCGCGACTCACAAAAGTAGGCATCTGAAAGATTGCCTGAAAAAGAGAGCTCATTAAACGAGAAAAGAAGTTTTCACGATAGCGGATTTTTTCATAGAGATGCCTAAAAAAACTCTCTTTAACACCCTCTTTTACGACTTCAATATGAGATGTTCTTGAATCGCGAACCCCACCAAAGACAAGGGCAAAGTACTTTGTTTTTTTAATTTCACTGATTTCAGTTTTATGAGAAATAGCATAAGGAGCAACGATATCGGAATCAAATGACTTGAAACTCATAATCTTTTTTACTTCATTAGAAAGAGCTCCTCCTTCTTTATAGAGTTCAAAAACACCTTCTCTATTAAATGAGAGGTAGGTTCTCCAAGATTCCTTTAACTCGTAAGAAAAGTCATAAGAAAGTAAAGTGAGGCGTAGGAAACTGAAAAATTCGGCAATCAAAGCAGCTGATGCCCCCGCAACGACGGACTTTTCTTTTTCATAACTAATTTTAAGTTTCGTATCTCCGAGATCATCTTCACTTCCAATGGCCTGCACATCCACCTTTGCAATTCTAGAGTACTTAACAAGGCCACCGAATTGAAGACCAAGACCGGGCTGCACAGGAACACTTCCAACGGCCATGGCCTGAGCCGAGAGAGAGTCTTCCTTGGTGACAATTTCATATTCTTTTAAGAGCATAAAATTGGACTTTCTAAAAAAGAGAAAGGGAAAAAGAAGCTTCTTTGCATCAATAACTAGGCCTTCGTTATAACTAGGAGCAAAGTGAACATAACGGTATTTTCTTTTAAAACTTATTCCAGCGAAAGCACCAAGTGCATTTTGGTCGATGGATATTTGACCTGAGTCACTCAGTGTTCTAAAGAGTTTTTGAGCTTCAATGATAATTTCCATTTCATCTGTCACAATCCATCGTGTATCGTGAAAGAGATCAGGGGCAAGTGTTCTTCTGTACTGAACGATAAAGCTTCCAAAATCGTGATTATATCGATATCCAATTGTGTTTAGACCACCAAAGAGACCGCTTTGAGTCATGGCGTCGGCTTGGCGTTGAACAATGTCGTCTTCCTTACCAGAGAGTTCTGTAAGGATTGTTTGGAACAGAAGATTCTGTTCACCAAAAGGCGCTCCGCCAATAGAGTTATCGAAATCCTGATTAATTTTAATGTGCTTTAAATCGCTTGCTACGGTCTTGACACTAAAAATCCAAAAGACCAGGGCCGCAATCGAAATTAGATTTCTCATGGACTCTCCAAGGGTCTTTCGAAACTAGAAATGAGACGTGCAACAGAAAGCTTCGAAGTGTAATGACCGCCTATGACGATCTAATCGACAATTCTAAAGAAAAACTTGACCGTTTTCAACAACTACTACCTATAATCAAATATATAGATTTCTTAACATTTTGGACCAATTGGGCTATTCACTCTTTCATCTTTTTTATCCGATAACTTAAAACAATGAAAATATAGAAGAATTCGATTATCCCCTTAGGATAATCTTCGTTAAATTGAATGAGTTGAAACTCAAAGGAGGAGATATGAGTTTAGAGAATAAAGAAGGACAGAATGTTCCTGAAGTACATTTTATTATTCGTGAAAGTGGTGAATTTAAAACTCTAACAAGTACTGATCTTTTTAAAGGTAAAAAAGTCGTTCTCTTTGCACTCCCTGGTGCTTATACACCAACGTGCTCTTCGACTCACCTACCAAGGTATAACGAGTTAGCAAGCGCTTTTAAAAAAGAAGGTGTTGATCATATTATTTGCCTTTCTGTTAACGATCCCTTTGTTATGGAGTCCTGGGGAAAGGATCAGGAAGCTGAAAATATCATGATGCTCTCTGATGGAAATGGGCAATTTAGTGAAAAGATGGGCATGCTTGTTGATAAGTCAGATATTGGTTTTGGAAAAAGATCGTGGCGTTATTCGATGCTCGTTGAAAATGGTGTGATCACAAAGATGTTTATCGAGCCAGATAAACCAGGTGACCCATTCGAAGTTTCAGATGCTGATACGATGCTTAATCACCTCAATCCAAGAGCAAAACCACCAAAGGCCATTTCGATTTTTACAAGACCTGGGTGTCCGTATTGTATCAAGGCAAAAGATGATCTTAAGGCCCATGGACTTCAATTTAATGAAATTGTCCTTGGAAAAGATACGAGTAATAGTGCTCTTTTTTCAATCACGGCCCAAAGTAAAGTTCCTCAAGTCTTTATAGATGGAGAGCTTATTGGTGGTTCCGATAAATTAGAAAAGTACTTAGCGAAATAAAAAAAGGCCCTCATATTGAGGGCCTTGTTATTTACCAGCTTAAAAGAAGCTCAGGAGCTCTATCTGTATCTATTCTCCACTTTGGAGCATTATCAGGGAATTCACCATTTTCTAACTCATAGAGATAAGCATCAACAATACGATTAAATCCTGATCCCCCCTCTCTATCTTCGACGATATCAAAACTAAGACTTGCTAAATTAGTAAGATCCAAATCCAAAGGAGTAGCCAAAATACCAAGGGAACCAGAAAGTTGAGTTTGCATAAATGGCGTCCATCTGGAAGCTTCAATCGTCGTCCCATCGCTATGAACAAAGAGAACTAATGTATCGTTCAAATTCCACTGAGCAAGTCCATCGACAGCATAATTTCCAGCAGAAATAATATTTCGACGACTCCACTGAACACTTGGAGTGCCAATAGCAGAAGCAGCGTCCCATGATCCTTGCATTTGGATGTTAGGGTTCATTGATAATCCGACTGATGCAATATTTAAATTTTTATTTTCAAAATCACTACACTGACCAGAGTAGGCAATTTCGATTGTTGAAGAGTCTAAGACATCAGTAATCGCGTAATCAAAAACTAAGCTATCACCATCTTGTACCGTGATTTTACTTCTTGGTACAGAGAATGGATCAGTACCATTTGTTTGTAGGTTACACGACATTCCTGGAATAGCATCAGAAGTTGAAATAACATTGGCAAAATAATTTGTAGATGAGCTTGCTTGTTTCGTAAAGTAAGCGTTATTAATTGTACCGTTAGATGTCCCAACTATTGCTCCCGCACTTGCAGGACCAGGAAGGTTAGCATCACCATGATTTTCAACAACACTCATATAACTAATAACTCTATTCATCGTAGCACCTGTAGCATGATTACCGACAACACCACCAATAGAACTATTTACAGAATTCCCACCAACTCTTAAGTCGGCCCAATGAGCAACGTGTACATCTGTGATATCAGCAAAGTTTTGACCAACGACACCACCAATATTTGTAACAGTACCTTGTGTATTAACATTGAAATGAATTTCAGAAGAGGCTTCAGTTAATGATCCAGAATCATTTCGGCCAATAATTCCACCAATGTTTGTAAAAGTATTCGTTTCAGAAGCGTTACTTACAAATCCTGCATGAGAGCGAATTCGACTCATTTGGCCACGGTTTAAACCGACAACCCCGCCAACTTCATTGAAACCATAAACACGACCATGAGTTCTTACTCTTGTAATACGCCCTTGAGTATCATTGAGACCCACAAGAAGACCAATATTACTCTGACCTTGGGCCAAAGAAGAAACGACATTGACTCTTTCAATTGAACCACTATTAAGTCCAACAATTCCAGTTGCATCAGCCGTTGTTGCACTAACTAAGTTATTAGCGAAGTTTACCTTTTTTAGAACTGCATTTGCATTTACTTGCCCGATCACACCGACAGGGTTTCCAGAAGAAGCAACATTGATTTTAGCACCATGAAGAAGAAAATCATTACCATCAAGAGTTCCATTCAACTGTCCAATAACTGATCCACCATAAGTTCCATTTAAAACAACATGCTCACCTAATTTAAAATTCCCTGTGATCGTATTCATCGACACTAATTGTGATTCACGACAAATGATGTAAGGAGAATCTGCACTTCCACGACCAGAGACCGACTGATTAGAAAAAGATGAAGTATTTAATGAAATTTCACATATGTTTTGATCTTCAAAGTTTAATCTTGGAACGTCACCAAGGGTGTGTCTCCAAATAGGTGTTGAAACATCAAAGCCTAAGGCAGTTGAAAGAATATTGTTTGTATCGCGCATTTCAGCAACAGTTTTTTCCGTTCCTCTATTTCCACCAAAATTAGCAAGAGAATGATAAATCGCGTGAGCATTTGCTGCATTATTAGCAGGATTATTTCCAGAGATCTCCCCAATCATACATGTAGTATCATTGGCAGAGCAATTGTGCATAACAGATCCCGCAAAA
The DNA here is from genome assembly GCF_028649655.1 of Halobacteriovorax sp. GB3. Lineage (NCBI taxonomy): Bacteria > Pseudomonadati > Bdellovibrionota > Bacteriovoracia > Bacteriovoracales > Halobacteriovoraceae > Halobacteriovorax > Halobacteriovorax sp. GB3. The sequence goes on along the minus strand of NZ_JAQSLN010000001.1, from coordinate 935,829 downwards.
TAGACATTACTCACATTAGCATCTTCATTAAAACCAACAATTCCTCCAAGATTATATGAAGAAAAGTTTGCTCCATTCGATGAGATGTGAACAGCGGCCTGAGAATAAGCATCTCTAAGTGTTCCACCAGATTGAACTTTACCAGCAATACCTCCAACAGAAGGACCACTTCCACTCACATAACCACGGCCTACAACCTCAGTTACGGAACCAGAATTAAAACCAACAACTCCACCTAGATAAAGTTGAGTTGTATCAGCGTTTTGAAAATAGTCGTTATTAACGTAAGTATCTGCAACAGACTTTAGTATTGTTCCGGAGTTCGAACCAGTAATTCCACCGATTCGAGAGTTCTCACCACTAACTTCACCGCGAATAAATTGAACTCGCTCTAAAGTCCCAAGGTTCTCACCAACAATACCACCAACATAAGAATCGACGACTGTACCACTTTGATTCTTATTTCGAGACTCTACATTTGTTTTAATGACTTTAACATTTTTAACTGTTCCATGGTTTCTACCAACAATAGCGCCAAGATATTGACCACCGTTGAAGTTTCCTTTTTCAATCGTTAGATTGACAACTTCTCCAGCAGTACCAAGTTCACGAACTAGCCCTAACTTGGCAAATTCTTCTCTTTCAATCATTGTAGAGATCATTTTGAAATTATTCCCTTCGAGAACTCCATTATAAATAGAGCCTCCTGCGACTTCAGACTCTGATTGAATCGGAGCACTTGAACAGTCACTATGATCAGATAAAAGACCACCAATTGGAATAATACTCTCACCTAATTCACTACAAGCTGGAACAGGTCCTTTTGGATTTGGAATATTAATAGAATTTCTAAAATCGAGGTTACTTAGAAGAAGGAAATTCTTATCTAAGTGAACATTTTGAATTAAATTAAATTGAGAAGCATTACAAAGCCCATGCCAGTAAGTATTTGTAGAACCAAAGGCAAAGTTATTAGTTCTATTTCTTGGAGCTTGGCAAACTTCGGCCATTGAAGTTGTCAGGTAAAGACTTAGGTTTTCAGCAGATGTGTCGTAGAAACTTTTTGATTCTAGTGCACTACCCATAAGTCCCTTTTCAAAAAGGTAATCTTTAAAGCCAAGAGTAGTTGTATCATTACAATCCTCACTCCCATAATAGGCCCTAACAATAGTTCTAAAATCTACATTTCCACCATTCATTGGGTAACTAGCAGCTAACCCACTCGCGCTTGTATTTGCATTAGCTAAAACTGCACGACCGTTATCTCTAGAAGAGAATCTATAACAACCAGAACGAATAGCGTTCTCAGGTCTATCAACAAGAACTCCCTCAGTATCGAGATATGGAATAAGAAGAACTTGAAAAGAAGAAAAATACCCTTTCTCTTTAGAGTCACAAACCGAGAAAGCATCAGATACATCTGTTAATTTTCGACAACTGTTGACATTAAGACCAGGAAGCTTTGAGATTGTACTCGTTCCAGAAACTTGAAAACTACTGGCCAGACAATTCGATTCATTAAAGTTTAGAACAACTTCTTGCTCCCCTTCTACAAGGTCAGCTCTTTTAACAGCACAGCGACTCTTACCTAAGAAATTCCCATTAGTTCCTGTTGAATCAGCACCATCCCACATGACACCTTTAAAGGTCCATGTCTCAATAGAGAGATCCATAACAAGCTCAGTGCCAGCAACGAGCCTTCTAGCGAATTTCTTTCCACTCGCAGAAGTTCCATAAAGCATGGCGCCCCCTTGGGCGTGAGTACTAGCAGTTCCCGTCAAAGCACCAAGACGTACGGAGAATTCAGTCTTTGATGTTTCCTTTTTTCCGGAACACGAAGCAATTAAAAAGAGAATGAAAACTAATGACCATCTAAATTTCATACTGTTACCTTATTATCAATAAGCTTAATCGACACAGGCTTATCGTCTGAATGATTCATTTTCTTAAGACAGCATAACAATCGATAAGTTTTGAAATTGTTAATCATTCTTAATGATTATAAAATCTATTTAATTCAAGGTACTTAGTTAGGATATTTAAGATAAAAAGAATCTTGGACACAAGGTGAAAGATGAAAAAAACGACAGGATTTCGTGGCAAAATCCTGCCAATTATTGAAGTTTTTTGCTTTAGTTTGACGCTACCGTATTAACAACATCCTGATCGAAATGGTTACAACTCATTCCCGCATCAACGAGAATTCCTGTAGCATTGATACCGCTTGAGCGACCACTTAATAAGAAGGCCACAGTATCGGCCACTTCAGTCGTCTTCAGCGCTTTTTTTCTAAGTGTTAGCTTTTCAGCGAAGAGATAATTATTCACATAACCAGGAATCCCTGCACTGGCGGAAGTTTTTAGTGGTCCCGAACAGACGGCATTAAAGCGTACCTCAGAGAACTGTGAAAAAGATTTCGATAAATAAGCGACAGTTGCATCTAGCATGGCCTTAATTGGTCCCATATAACCGTAACTTGTTGCTCTTGTATCAGAAATAGAGATCGTAACGACTGAGGCATCTTGAGAAAAGACATCTTTTAAAGCATTTGAAAGACTAACAAGTGAGAAGCTTGAAATATTTGTTGCTTGTTGAAAGTCTTCAAGTTTAGTTTCATGAAAAGGCTTCGGCCCTTCAGAGAAATTTGCAAAAGCAATAGAATGAAGCATCCCCTGTAATTGAACATCTTTTTCTTTTAACTTAATTCCAAGAGATTCAATTTGATCTTTATTTTCAACATCGAGAATAAAAATTTCACTCTCCGGAAAGAGCTTCTCAATGCGAGCGAAATGTTCATCCGATTGCGCTGTAAAAATTAACTTCGCTCCTGAGTCAGAAAGAACTTTAGCACTAAAAAAGGCAACACTCTTACGATTTGAAACACCTGTTATTAGAAATGTCTTCCCACTAACTTTTAAAAAATCCATTTTCTATCCTTCAACTTTCGCACATGTAAATTCAATCATTGCTGCCGTTTTTCCAGCAACCTTTGCTCTGCCTTTAAACATGAAAGCATTGGCAATTTGATCAACAAGCTCAACTTCCATAACAAGTTCATCTCCAGGGCGAACCATTGTTTTAAAGCGAGCGTTACTAACTTTTGTGACAACACCTAATCCCTCTCCTTCAGAAGAGCTCATAAGAAGTGCTCCCGATTGAAAAAGGGCCTCTTGAATGAGAACACCTGGCATGATTGGATTACCAGGAAAGTGACCTTTAAAAAAGTCCTCATCACCTGTTAATTGGAGTGCTGTTTGAATTTTATTATTTTCTAATTCGATAACTTTATCGACAAAGAGAAAAGGCTCTCTTTGCGGTATTCTCTTTTTTACTTCTTCTTTTGAAAAAATCATTAAAGACCACCAGTTACTTCAAGTGATGTTCCAGTGATGTAAGATGCTTCTTTTGAAGCAAGAAATTGTACAGCATGAGCGACATCTTCAACTTTACCAAAACGTCTTAGAGGAACTTGTTTTTTATATTCTTTAACTTGCTCAGCAGGAAGATCGGCGATTAATTCTGTTTCAATAAAACCAGGACAAACGTTATTTACCGTGATTCCCTTCTTACCAACTTCTTTTGCCATTGATTTACTCATGGCCACTTGTGCCGCTTTTGAGGCCGCATAATTAGACTGACCAGAAAGACCAATTGTTCCACCGACAGAACTCATATTGATAATTCTTCCATAACGGCCACTCATCATTAATTTAAGAGCATGCTTGGCCATATAAAATGAGCCTGAAAGGTTGATATCAATGACTTTATTCCAATCCTCATCGCTCATCATCATGGCGAGGTTGTCTTTACGAATACCAGAGTTATTAACCAGCACGTGAAGTTCGCCAAATTCTTTTTCAAAGTTTTGGTAGAAGGCTTCAACGGCCTTTGGATCTGATACGTCAAATTTACTTAGAATGAGATTTTTTGAAAGAACGCCTAGAGATTCTTTAAACTCATTGGCCGCCTGATCATTTGAAGCATAAGTCGCAACCACTGTTGCACCACTTTTTAAGAAGGCCTCAGTAATTCCCTTACCGATTCCTCTCGTTCCACCCGTTACAATCACTTTTTGATTTTCAAAATTAAACATATTTTTCCTCGTTATAATTTAGATAAATAATTTTCTACTTCATGGGATTGAATGACACCATAATTTGCGGCCCCAAGCCATCCAGACATGATAATTCCAACAGAGCCAGAGTGAAAAAGACCTTCAACTTCTTTGTGCATATTTTGAGAAATTCCAAGCCCTTCAAACTTTGTCCCAAAACTCGCACCAAAACGATGGTGCGTATACTTCTCAACAGTTAAAGGAGTTGAGCAATCAACATAATCAATCTTATCTTTAACTCCTGGAACAATTTTCTCTAGAGCATCCAGCGCCCTTTGAGTGACGTACTCTTTTTGCTTTTTATAATCCTCTTCACTGAGATCTTTCCAATCTTCATAGCGAGCATTTGAAGATGATACAACAGCATAGCGCTCAGGACGTTGTGGGCGAATCTCTGGATAATAGACTGAAAATGTTTGTGATCCTACTTTTGGTGAAAGAATGAGATCCGTATTAAAATCTTCATCTTCTGAAGTAAAGATAAGCTCTCCAATATCTGGAATGCTCTCGCCTTCTTTAATTCCCATAAAAACCTGACAGCTCGAAGTGTTTAGGCGAACTTTCTTCATATCTTTGATGTATTCACTTGAAAAGTTTGATTCACCGGCCATCTTAAAAATCGTATTATATAAATTGGCATTAGAAACAACAGAGTCGGCCTCTATGCGATGACCTTTGACTTCAACACCACAAACCTTGCCTTGTTCAACAACAATTTTATCTACATATGAGTGCAGTTTGATATCAACACCATTAGCGATGAGTTCATCTTTCATCATACCAATTAACTGATCTGTTCCACCTTTGAAGATGTAGACACCTTTATTCATGAAATTTGAAAAAACGATTCCATAAGTAATGGCAGGATCTTCAAGAGTAGATCCGTTAGCATAGACAATTGGCTCTAAAAGAAAACGAACAACATCATTGCGCCCAGGAAAGAACTTTTCAAAAAGTTCTTTATTAGTCATATGCGAGTTATCATAGAAATTCATATTAGCGAGTTCTTCAAAGAAACCTTTAACAAGCTGCTCATCTAACTCAAACTTCTCTCTTAAAATTCTTTTGTAGTCTTCTTTAGTAAAATCCGTTTCGATATTAAATTGCGGATTGATCATGCGAACAGATTTAACTTGAACAATTTTTGAAGCAATTTCACGAGACCAATACTTCTTACAGGTTTTAATCATCCCAACAGGAAAGCCATGAAGACTAACATCAAAGATATGATCACCCTTTGCTCTTTTAAACCAAGTTGCAAACCCACCGAGCTTATTATGAGATTCTAGAAGAAGTACCTTTCTTCCATTTTTTGCCAATTTATTTGCTGCCGTCAGACCAGCAAGTCCAGAACCAATAACAACTACGTCATACTTTTTTGTAATGACGTCTTTCTTTTTATAAAGCATTTGAAAAGCCCTTTAATTTCAAAATTTTACGCAGCAATTCTACCTTTATTGAGATAAAAGAAGTATTCGCAGTGCACAGTTTAATTGTGAAAGAAAGAAGAGAGAAGAAGTAATCTATTTTCAGGGACTTACTACGCAAAAGGCCTCATAAGTCCCATAATTTTTTTTGTTTTAAAGATCAGATGCCACAAAGAGACCATGACCTAGGAGCTCTGTCTCGTTTTTATCTAAGAGAGTCGTCACAAAACTCACATTGGAACGATCATCGATGGCCACGCCACCGTGGAATTCCTTAACCACAGATGTCAAATAATCCGTCTCTACGAGATCTCCAATCTTCAGTGCACTCTTTAACTTTCCACTCAAAGTAACAAGTCCAATATTTGTACGTCCCTGCTCATCTTTGTAGCGTAGAGCGATTTCCCCAAGGTTATTAATTCGTGGTGGAAAATATTCAATTTTTGAAACGCCACTTTGACCTTCTAAAACCAGAGCTCCCTCTCTTTTAGAACTATAGACACCAAGTTTCCCTGATTCATTCATAGCTACAAAGACAATCTCTCCTAAGTCATTAAGCGAAGCTGTATTTCTAAAAGAAAGAAAGATCGAACTTTTCTTACTGTCGCGATCAATGGCAACTTTACCCTTATTTGTGACAAGAGCATCAGGTCTCTCTTCACCAAAGTTTCCAAGCTCACCGTAACGGGCCTTAAATACAAACTCACCCGATAGGTTCGAATAAGGACTAAAGATATAACTCATTCCATTTTCTTCATCAGAATAGAGAACCTCACGATCATTCTCACTAATACGGATGATACTTCTTTTCCCTTTTCTCGTTAAAATTCTTGTAATGATACGGTTTTCATTATCAATCGTTGGATCAGAAATTCCATCGATTTTTTCTTTTCTTGCATCAATGATTGTTTTTAAAACTAATTTTTTAGGATCGAATGTATAAAGTCCAACAGCACTTCCACCATCATGAGTGGCAAAGGTAATGAGGTCATTGGCATTTACATGAAGATCCCCAATATAAATCCCCTCAGGTGCGGTATAGATAAGAGTCCCTTCAGTTTTGCCACTTTCTTTTAAGAAAATCCCTTGATGATAAGCGCTTCCATTTAAAAAGATAACTTTGGCATAAACATCACCGGAACTTGAAAGAAAAGGAGTAACATCTTGAAAGTAACTTGTATAAGGCAGGTTGTAGCTGTCTCTTTCGCTTGCTCTAGCAATGAGAGTCAGCTCCTTGGCCGATGAGACCTCGATGGCCAATGTGAGAATAAGAAATGATTGAAAAAAGTATTTCATCATGGTGAACTTCCTTTGTTTGACTACTCAAACAAAACGATAAAGGAAGTTCACCCATATGAAAAGGGCCTATTTTGCTAAAAGAACATTAAGGACATTCGACGAGAGATCTTCTTCAGGAATCCAGACCTGACCGTTTGCTTCACTCTCCCACTCTTTATCGTAGTCTTGATAAGCACCCCAAGAGTTTCTTATGAGCATTTCACATTTTCCTGTTTTAGGGTTTTCTTTTCTCCCAATAACAACAACTGTATGAGGCGAGCACTTTCCGATAAAAGACGGTAGAGACTCTTTGAAACTATTTTTATGATCAGTTAAAACTTCAGAACAAATATCGATGAGTGCAGGATAAGGCGCCTTGCGATTTAATGCCGAGTGAATAAGAGAGAGAACATTTTGATTTACTGGAGCAACTTGAAAACGACTTTCAAACTCTTCGTCAGTTTCATCATCTGTAACATCGAGAGGCATGAAATTATGAAAGTCCATCTCAGGAAGAGAAAGCTTTTCTTTAGCATCTTCACAAAGAAGATCATAAACCTTCTTCTCTTTCAAATAGAAGCCCTTTGTCGTTAATACATCATGAAGAAAAGAGTCATTCAGAAGACCTAGAAAATGTTCACTCAATCCTAGCTCTTTTAAAGATTCAGATAGTTTTACAACGATGGTATGTTTATTGCCATCTCCATAGGCGTATTCATTATGAGAAAGAACGAATAACTCCCAAAAGGCATTTGGATCTTTAATACCACCGATATCCTCTAGAGTTTTTTTATCGCATGAATAGCCATTTTTTAATTGTTCGTACATGCGATTAATCATTCCAACGCCAAGACCAGATCTTCCGGCACCTCTTGAAATTTCAGAGATCAAACGTTGAGGAGTTCCCCACTGAGTTAGAGGGTGCAACTTTGTTTGAAGAGCAGTCGTGACAGGAGAAGTCCAAATATCTTTACTCCCTCCATTAGTGATACGAATGGCATCAATAAATTGAGAACCAGCAAAGGCGTAACACATAGAAGAATCTGTTGTTGGCGTATAGCTTTGATTGTAAACGGGAATTCCAGCAAGAGGTCCATCCTTTTTATCGAGGCGAACATCAGAGCAAGAGCTTGCGTGTGTTAAATTTGTTAAAGAAATAAAAGTTAATACAAGTGTTGTTAGCTTTTTCATGTGTCCACAATGAGTGTGAAGATGTAAAAAGCACAGGCAACTCTGTAAAAAACACCGCACAATGTAAGAGCTTGTTTGAATGTTACATTTCCTTTTAAAAAAGAGACTCATAACAAGAGGCGAACTTGTCTGTTCTTTTTTTCTTATGTCATAAGAAATAAAACGCTTTAACTTTACCAGTAAATATTTGTGAGACAGAAAATGAAATTCTTTATGCTATCCCTTCTCTCCCTTTCTAGTTATGCAGGCCAACTCTCTTTCCCCTTTCCAAGCACTCAGTGCATGGAAATCGACCAGGCAAGAGAAATTCTAAGAGAGGCCGCCCTTAGTAAGTACACTCTTTGCCTTTCAAGTGAGTCTTCTGAAAACGAATGTGTAAGTGAAGAAAAATTTGAAAGAGCGCTAAGTTTTACTCGCTACTTTGAAAGAACTCAACTTTTTAGAACGGGAAGTTTTCTTGAATACTACTGTGCTCCGGGAGCTCAGTGCTGGGAAGGATTGAGTCTTGATTGTAATGGAAATATTCGCTCTTGGTTTAGAGGTGAAGATTAAAAAAGGTGAGATTAGAGCTCACCTTTATATTTTTTAATCATACTCATCGCTATTTTAACACCGTCAACAGCAGCTGATGTAATCCCCCCGGCATATCCGGCCCCTTCTCCACAAGGATACAATCCTTTGTGACTTGTCGACTCTAATGTTTCTCGATCTCTTTCAATCGTGACTGGTGCACTTGTTCTCGTTTCAGGAGCAAGAAGAAGAGCATTTTTCGAAACAAATCCAGGCATTTTAGTATCAAACTTTTTAAGCGCATTGCTTAAGTGATTTGTGATAAACTCAGGTAAAATATTTCTCATACTTTCAGAAAAAATTCCTGAAGGACATGACGTTTTAGGAAGCGCAGATCTTGCAATTTTATCATCGAGAAAATCTGTTAAAGTCTGAACAGGTACTTCTTTTCCAGAGGCCTTTGACATCGATGCCTCATAGGCCTTCTTTTCAATACTTTGTTGAAAATAATGCCCTTCAAGAACATCGTCTAGGCCAAAATCAACTCCTGCCTCAACTGAAACAACGAGTGCAGAGTTTGACCACCTTGAATTTCGAGCATAGTTACTCATTCCATTGACAACAATTCCGTTCGCATCAGTTCCAGAAGAGAGAACATAACCACCAGGACACATACAGAAACTATAAGTCCCCTTGTGTGAAGAGCGATCCTCGTAACTTAAGCGATAGCGAGCGGCCCCTAATTCACAAGCGTAATCACCATATTGAATTTTATCAATAAGCTCACGCGGATGTTCGATACGAACACCTACGGCAAAGCTTTTGGCCTTCATCGAAACATTGCGATCTTTTAAATGAGAATAAACTTCTTTAGCGGAATGCCCTGTTGCTAGAATCACATCATTACTATAGATCTTCTTTCCATTATCTAAAAGAACACCCTCGATTTTCGAATTATCAGAACTATAAAGAAGTTCATCAACACGTGTATTGTAATGAATCTCACAGCCACGCCTTAAAAGTTCATCCGTAATCTGAGTAATAAGCCCACGAATCTTATTCGACCCTAGGTGCGGATTTGAAAGATAGGCCGTCTCTTCTGGTGCACCAAAATCAACAAGACGATTCATAACATATTGTACGTAAGGAGATTTTACGCGAGTAATAAGCTTTCCATCAGAAAAAAGCCCCGCTCCCCCTTCTCCGTAACAAACATTATTTTCTGTATCAAATTCACCATATCGCCAAAATCTAGCAATATGCTTCATACGATTATGGGCCCTCTCTCCTCTCTCAATGAGAACACTAGGGATTCCATACTCCGATAAGCGAAGAGCACAGAAAAGACCCCCAGGTCCGGCTCCAACAATAACTGGTTTTTGTTTAAAAGAACCAAGATCGCGAAACTCTTCTCGATAGGCACTGAAACGCTCACCGGGCTTAATGATCTCGATATGATAGTTATATCGTGGCACTTTACCGCGATTAGCTCCCCTAGCATCAAGGGCCTTGGATAAAATGCGATAATCGACCATATCGGGATGACGGCTTTTTAAGTAAGCGTCGAGATCTGCATCGTAATCTAAAATAAATTGAATTTTCGTACTCATAGGCAAAATTTATAAGTTAGAACCTTTCTCTTGGCCAAAACTATTTGGTCGAGTATAATTTTTTACAAGAATTCTCTATACTTAGATAAAAGGCAAAATACAATGAACATTGGTCTTCTCGTCATTGGTGATGAAATCTTAAATGGAAAAATCAAAGACTTAAATGCAGCTTGGCTAACGGGCTATCTGGCAAAGACTCCCTTTAGACTGAATAAAGTCAGTTTTGTAAGAGATCGTGAAGATGAGATGCTAAGGGCCATCAAAGACCTTGAAGAGTGTTCAGATATAATCTTAACGACCGGAGGGATCGGCCCAACGAAAGATGATCTTACAAAAGAGATCATGGCCAAATACCACGGAAAGAATTTGGTTGAATGTCAAAAGACAATTGAAATCGTTAAAAAACATTATGAGCGCTTTGGAAAAGAGTGGGACCCGATGAGCAATGATTATCGTCTCATTCCAGAGGATTTTATAACAACTGAAAACCCAAATGGGATCGCTCCAGGCTTGGTGTATCAAAAAAGTGAAAATAAAGTCTTTATGAGTGCACCAGGAGTTCCCCGAGAATTTCAGGAAATGTTCTCCAAGGTCTTTCTTCCCTATCTTCTTACCAATATGAAAGTTGAAAATTCAGATTTTGAAATTTTCAATATTCGCACATTCGGTATTCCTGAAGAAAAAATCTTTTTTGAACTTTGCCCAGGACTTTGGGAAAAGTTAGAGGCCTTTGGAAAACTTGCAAGCCTTCCCCAATTAATGGGAGTGGATCTAACCATCGTTCTTGAAAAGAATGAAAAAACACAAGAGAAGAAAGAACAGATCAAGAGAATCGTTGAAAACACACCTCTTAAAGAAAGTATTTGGCAATACGGTCTTCTTTCACTACCAGAGCTAATTGTACAAAAGGCCAAAGAAAAGAATCTAACGATCTCACTAGCTGAATCATGCACTGGCGGACTTAGTGCTTCTCGCCTAACAGATGTGGCCGGCTCATCTTCTGTTTTTATTGGAAGTGTTATCGCCTATGCCAATAGTGTTAAAACCAATATTCTTGGAGTGAAAGAACAAACACTCATAGACTTTGGTGCCGTTTCAAAACAAACAGCTCTAGAAATGGCAATGGGAGCTAGAGAAGTCATGAAAACTGATATTGCTGTTTCCTTTACTGGAATTGCAGGACCAGGGGGCGGAAGTGATTACAAGCCAGTTGGAACTGTTGCCATAGGACTAAGCTCGAAACGTGGTGATACGAGTGAAGTTTTGAATTTTCACGGCGACCGCCTAAAGCTGAAGTCCCGCTTTTCCCAAGCAGGACTCTATCGACTATTAAAACTTATCGAGAATTCATAATTGTTCTTATTTCACTTGAAAGACTTTTTATATTAATTGGCTTAGCTATGATTCCCATCGCTGGGCCAATTTTCTTTAATTCATCAAGTTTAATATCAGCGACCGTTGCTGTAAGAAAGATCACAGGAATATTTTTATAACGGTCATCTTTTGCAAGTTTTTTAAAAACTTCAATTCCCGTCGTTTCTTTTAAATAATTGTCCATCAAAATAAGATCGGGCATCACCTTCTCAATTTGAGAAAAGGCCTCTTGTTCATCATTTGCCAGAGATAGTTCGCACTGCCCATATTTTTGAAGTGAAAGGTTTACTATCTTTTGAATTCTTGGATCATCTTCAACATAGAGAATATTTTTAATGCCACTAACTTGTTGCGATTGTTCATTAAAAATTGAATCCATAATCCTTTTGGCATTAGTGGCAAGTGCACCGTCTTTTACAACAAAGTGATCTGGCCTAAATGGCAGATCATCTAAATTGATATTATCATTTGCAGAAAGGGCAATTGTTGGAATCTTTTTATTGATATTATTCGTCGTTTTAAGGGCACTAATAACAGAAAGACCATCGAGTGTATTCACATTAACACTTGTCACTAAAGCATCAAATCTCTCACTAACAAGTCTTCTAAAGGCTTCTAGCCCATCGTCAGTCTGTGAGATTTCAAGGTTCATTGATTTAAGAGCACGCTTGAAAATCTTTGGAATACTCTTTGTCGTATCAACAATCAATACATGTCCAGCACTAACCTCTTCTCCTTCACGAGAAGGACCCATTCCATCGAGATAAGAAATATACTTATCAAGATCTTTTTTTCCCGTCTCATAATCGTGAGTACAATTTTTTAAAAGATCAATATACTTAAGAGATTGATCAATAAAAGCATTGATCTCCATTTGATCATCAAAACTTGAAATATAGTCTTCGAAGCGATGACAAATAGAAGAGAGAATAAGTAGATTATATGAGCCCGCTCCTCCTTTGATAGAATGAACAACACGAAACACTTGTCTCACATCATCGAGTACTTTTTTTGAGTGCTCAAGTGAGACGATAATATGCTCAACAGAGCCAAGGTCTTCATCAATAGTTGCTAGATATTCCTCGCGCAACTGCTCTATATTTAAATCAAATTCACTCATGGCAGACTCTCCTCATTGGTCACTTATATCATTTTACTGAACTCTTCTCCGTCATTGCCTTTAATTTTTGCCAAAGAAAAGGCGATTTTCTCTCGAAAATGACACGATTACATACACTTAACTGGCAAGTTAGGCACTCAACCTCGTATTAGAGGTAAAATAATCCCATGTCTTTAAGAGATGCTTAATTTTCGGCTATTTATTCCGAAAAGTTAGTGGAAAAGGATTTTATGAGACAAAAAGGGATTTTCACACAACTCAGTTTTATTGCACTTCTTCTCGTGGCAGTTGGAGTGAGTTCTTGTTTACCAACAACTCCATCTAGTAAACGCTCAACAGAAACAAGTGAACAACAAGGTTCAACAGATGATACTGTTGAAACACCTGATTTTTCAGACTCTGTGAATTCTTTATCCAATCAAGATCAAACGAGTAACAATACTTTTTCTCTTTCTCTCTCAGAGACGAGAAACTTTTTTCTTAGAGGGAAACAAGTTGATTACTTTGTAAGAAATAATCCTGATACGATTCAGTGTTTTGTTGCTTATATCCCTACAGGTAGTACGAACCCTCTAGTTGTCATGGCCGCAAGGCCAAAGTACATCACAAATCTTGGGACCAATCAGAGAGAATACTATTATAGTATGTCGCCCGATGATCAGGAAACGAATCAGACCTTTTGCTTAAAAACAGGTATTGTTACAGCACTTAATGCACTCTACTCAACAACTCCTGTCTATCGATTGCAAGATGTTTGTACAAATTGCCAAACTTCGACGCTCACATCGAACTCGATTCTTCTCTACTCTTATGCTGGTGCGAAGATCGAAAATATTACGCTTACAAATTTAAGACTAAAAATTCAAACCACATCGCTACCAACAGATTCAGTGAGCTGTTTAATTGAAGACAATTGTCAAACTCTTGGTTACGATTGTTGTATTCAAGGTCAGTGTGTTAACGATAAAACCTTAAAAAGTAGCGTCGACACTTCGACTCCTGAATTTCTTCAGGCGCTTTTTAGCATAAGTCAAAATCCAAATAACATTTCAAATTATCCTAATTTCTATAACCTCTGTGGAACGACAACACCAGGTGATGATGACGATACTTCTGATGATGAAGACCCTGATGAACTCGCCCAAGATCGACTTGAAATGCTAGAAGAGCTCTATCAATGTACAACTCCTCAGGTTGGTGAAATGAGTATTTGTACAATGCGCTTTACAAATGCTTCTGCCGATAGTGATAAGAAATTCTACACAAACCCTGATGATCGTAGTTTTAAAACTTATGTATCAACAAATACTACAAGTGTGACAGAAGTTCTCTATCAAGGAAAAACACTTTTCTCTAGTACTCAGGCAGCTAATGGAGTTACGATTGCTTCTGGAAATGATGATCTTATTAATTCTCAGGAATTAACACTGACACAAGCAAAAGATAGCACGATTAAAGATGACACTCTTGTCGTTCGCTATATGGTAGATGGTTCTTGTCAAAAAATTAACGATGCTCTTGCTCGCTGTCAAAAGACCTATGTTCAAGGACAAAACCTTGGAATTGTCACAGATCACTTTCCAGAGTCAAATGACTTTAAATTACCGATTTACGCTGATAACTCAAGCTTAATCGAAGTACGAGTAGATGGAACACTTCAACAATCAGGTAACCAATACACTTTAATTATTGGATCACCTTCTATCGTTCGCTTCAACGGTACTGGACTTAAAGTTTTTAACCAGCAAGAAGTTGTCATTGATTACTACGTCGATCTAACAGTTCCAACCAATCAAGGAATCATCGGTCTTAAGCAACAAGCACTAGAGCAAATTGATAGCTTCTGCTCATGCACAGATTTACAATGTTCATTGAAACCTGTTTATAAAAATAATAATGAAAGTCTTGGCATCATCACTGATTATATCTGCACTCAGCCTGATAACTCGAATCCTTCTCCGATGCAAGAAGTTGTGAACGTCGACACTCGATCAGCTCCGCACCGCTATTATGATATCTCAGGTGTTGCTCGCGAGAACCTACTCCTTGCCGATATTCAATCAAATGAAACTCTCGCCCAAGAAGGCGAAGCATTTGAGTACACTAATGGAAGTAAATTTCTACCAAATAATACGACTAAGTATATTGGTTTTAACGAAATTTATGGGAGCTTCTCATATCGCACATTAACAGGACTTCCGGCCCATGTTGTCGATGTTGAAAAGGGTACGAGTTACGATATTATCGTTGGTAACGCAACATTTTCAAATTGTACGACTTGTGGAAATGACTACTCTGCAACACTCGCCGATCTCTTTCCTCAATCATTTAATGGATACGGTGGTGGCTATGTGCCAAATGAAACCGAAACAAGCCGAAGTGCAACAGAAACTTATAGAGCGGATGATCTTATTTTTGGTAGGGCCTGTTTTGTTCCAGCGACAATGATTCCATGGTCTCATACAACGATGAGTGACTCTAGAATTCAAAGACAATCGCGCCTTGCGGCCCAACACTTCTACTTTGCCAATGGTTACCAAAGAGATTGGTATGGTTTTGACTATGGTTCATTGATTGGATCATTTGATGGTGTTCGTTGGTTTGCTATTGGTAATGCCCGAAGAATTGAAGCGACAACAAATAAACTCTATCTAGCTATCAACTCATTTTTTTCTGATCTAACTGTTCAGAGTTCTTTTCAAGTAATGATTAAAGACTCAATCATTTCAGATCCAAGTACAACGATGCCAACAACAGACTATGAAACAACTGGTGCTCAATGCCAGGCCCAACATAGCTGTAATAATGACAGTGACTGTAGTGCCAAGCTTGGATGGGAATATGTCTGTGAATCCGTTTCAGATATTCAATCTTTCTACCCTAGATTTAGCAATAACGCCATTGAAGTTCCTCAGGATCAAGTTCTTGAAAAACTCCTTTTATTAAATGGAAGCTATGGTGGTGATAGTCTTAAGCGTTGTGTTTATAGAGGACGAGGAGCACCTTGCCAAGCGGATTACACAGGTCAAAATGCTGCCTCTACTTTTAATAAGACTGCTAAGTCGCGTCTTTTAGGATGTGCGCCAAATTACTACTGTCAAGAATTCTATGCTGACGGTCAGTATCAGAAAAAATTTAACAATAAAGTCGCTCGCTGGCCTTATAGTGTGGTTGAGCAAAATGATAGCAGTGATGTCGCAGAAACCACTCTTTCAAGCTTTGGAAAAGGCGCCCGAATTTTAGGAAGGCCTTATAAAGACCAAGGTGATGAGCAAGTTAATACTTATGCCAATGGAAACCTAATTAATAATGCTGTCAATGGAATCTGTCTTCCAGGACGATCTCCAGGACTATCTACTGACACACTCGCATCAACTAATGACAACGTCCCTACTGATGCCAGTAATGGAGATAAAGTCATTGGAATTGGAGTAACACAATCGGGATCGATTCAAAGGGCCGATTACCTATCCATGTGTGCTAACTTTGATCAATCAAATAACCTTCTCAACTTTCAAGAGACAAGTTACAATCAAGCACTCAATAGTGCTCAGATAACAAATATTGCTGCTTCACAATCAATGCCGACAAACTCTCTTGCACTAATTCAATCAATTTCTGGTCAAAAGATTTTAGATGATTTTAATAACAATCAAATAACATCTCTAGCTCTTCAAGAAAATAGATGCCTAAGAGCTCCAGGAGCTACTTGTCACACTAACCTTGACTGTGCAGCAAATGATTTTATTTCAAATGCTGCGCTGACAATTGATCCAACAACGACAACAAGTCTTAACCCTTATGAGATTAAATTTTGGCAAGAAACCCTTATTTGCTCTCAGCCAAATTCACCAGGAGCAGAAGGATTTGACCAATCTCTTAACCGTTGTTGTAGAGCTCCGGGAAAAGAGATGTCAATCCCGTCAGTGGCCGACAATGACACATCAATTGATATCACAAGCATTCCAGGTCTTAATATCGACTTAAATAATTCGAGTCGCTATTCAAGAAATGCTGTTAGTCACTATAAGAGACAAACTGACCCATCGAACTACCCTTCGATGCAAGTAGCAAGAGACAATAAGTGTGATAGTGGCTGTCTCGATGTTTCAACTGTCAAAAAGCAATTTAATACAATTGATGAAACAGCAGGTAGAACTTGTTGCTCTGAAAACTGGATTCGAAATTTTGACACATCTATTGGTGGTGGTCATGAATGGGGTCCAGATAAAATGCAAAATTTTGATAAGTCGTCTCTTCGTTGTTACAACTGGGCCCCAAATCCAGGATCAGGAGACACTTCTAAATTTAACTGTAGCGGATCTGATGCCATCACAGACCCAGATTGCTTTGCCAGATCCATTGCTGAAAATGAGGCCAACGAAGTTCTTAAATGGCTTGGAACGATGGAACTTGTGGGGATTCCTCAAGTGGCGATCAAATCAGAGACCTTTGAAGAGCTCAACTGTAGCGTACAACCAACGAATTCAAGACTAGCTGGCACTGCCCCTCCTGCAGCTTTTGTGGATTTCACAAAGTCCAAAGAATATAGCGATGGCGCTGAAAGATATTATTCAGCAAACTATACAAATGAGGCGAACACGAACTTTATAAGTGACGTTAAGAAAGTTTTCTCGGCCGATAGCTTCTCATGCTGTCAACCGGCCGGAACAGAAATGCCAGCAGGCAGTGATGAAAACCTCTGTTGTACAGGTCATATTGATCCACAAACAAATAAGTGTGCTCTTAAAAACTATTCAAATGTATCTGTTTATCTAAACCGCTACGTCTCTAGTGAGGCAAAAGACTTAAATAGTGCGCAATTTGATGAAACAACAGGATTCATTAACTCAGTGAGCACGACTCTTTCACTTGCCTGTCAAATCGATGCTTGTGAATCTGGTGTTTATGGCTACGGACTTGCCTATGGAAAATATAAAGTCGCCGGTAAGACCAATGAAAATGATCCTACAATCTCGCGCTTTATTGATGGAAATGGAACAGAGAATAATGACAAAGGTCAGGCACAATTTTTTGATGAAGGCCTAAGATGGAATAACCACCTCTACTGTATCCC
The DNA here is from genome assembly GCF_028649655.1 of Halobacteriovorax sp. GB3. Classification (NCBI taxonomy): domain Bacteria; kingdom Pseudomonadati; phylum Bdellovibrionota; class Bacteriovoracia; order Bacteriovoracales; family Halobacteriovoraceae; genus Halobacteriovorax; species Halobacteriovorax sp. GB3. The sequence goes on along the minus strand of NZ_JAQSLN010000001.1, from coordinate 918,128 downwards.
GATCGATTTTCAAGATCAGGCCGATGTCGATACGAGCTTTCTTCAAGTCTTTACATGTAACTGAGATCCCAAAAGGGTCCGAGCTCTAAACAAGGGCCTTGGAACTAAGCCAAAGAACACCAATGGCCAAGATCACTCGATACACTCCAAAGTAGATCAGCCCAATCTTTTTAATGACTTTTAAAAAGTAATGGATCGTCAAAATCCCTACGACAAAAGCGATAAAGACACCAAAGAGTGATATAGAAAGAGAAATCTGACCGTCTCCAGAAAAGAGATCTGGAAGCTTTAGGATCGCTCCACCGACGATTAAGGGCAACGAAAGAAGAAATGAAAACCTTGAAGCTTCATCGCGCGAGAGATTTAAATAGCGCGCCGTAGTCATGGTAATTCCCGATCGACTGACCCCGGGAAAGAGGGCGAGACTTTGCAAAAGGCCGATCCAAAACGAGTGCTTTAGCTTCACACCCTTAAACATGATATCTTCATCATTTTGGCGACAATACATATCAACGATGACCATCAAAATACCAAAGACGATGAGATTTACAGCAATGAAAGTTTCCGAACGGCCATAGCTTTCGGCCAACCCCTTAAAACTCATGGCCGTAACAAAAGTACAAAAAGTTGCCACGAGAAAGTTTGTCGCAAAAGGAAGATCTTTATAAGACTTCTTGAAAGTAAAAAGTAAGAGATACTCTTTAATCAGAGTAAGAACTTCTTTTTTAAAATATAGCATGATGGCCAAGGCCGTCCCAACATGCATGGCCAAATCAAAGGCGATGCCAGGGTCTTTAATCTCTAAAAAATGAGGAAGAAGAGCAAGGTGTCCACTACTACTAACAGGAAGAAACTCTGTTAATCCTTGAACAATCCCATATATCAGTGCGCAAAAGTAATTCATCTAGATATTAAAGTAGTTTCGATCCTCTTTAGCAAGGGCCTGTAAGAGATTTTTTAGCTTATTCATAAATTCACGAGAATAATACTCCTCTTTACGATTTCTAAGCCTCACAATCTCTCCGATCATCTCTAGCGTTGAATATAATTGATCGCGAAGAATATCATCTCCTCGCTCCAGCGCATCTTTGGCGACATCTTTAAAATAGCTATAAACATAGCCCTCAAAAAGAACACGTTTATTCTCTTTGAGCTTTTTATCCTTAAAATAATCAAGGATAAACAGCGGATTCATCTCTGCTGTGTTATCGGGAAAATGAAATTGATCAGATTTCTCAAATTTCCATTTAGAAGAGGCAAAGAGTGAAGATTCAAACTCTTTTTTGCCCACGGCCTTCTCCCCTTCTAAGGGCCATCTCAACCTGTAAAGTGGGACTTTAAGGGCGGCAATAGGAAGAAGAATAGAATCTTCATATTCACTCATCACATATTTTTTTACGACGCGAACAAATTTGGAATCTCCATAATGAACAAGATCAAATTTAATATGCTCACCCATTTGAAAAACATCTAAAAGTCTCTTTCTAAGAAGCATGACTCCATAAGGATAAGGCCCATAAGTTTTAATTTCTGCATAGAGATTGGTTTTATTCATCTCCATGGCCATCAGAATGAGTTTTTGTAATTGCTTCTTAGCAAGATCATCTAATGATTTTTCGCTATCAATGTATTGTTGGAGGTGGCGAAATTTCATTGATAGCCACAGGTCACTATGAAAGCTCTCTTTTAACATTTCATTTAATTTTAAATTCTTTTCAATAATTTCAAAGTGAGCCGTTTTCTTTCTCTGATCATCAAATATTTGAAGCTTCGGATAGAAACTAATAAATTTTTCCTTTTGCTCCATTTGAAAACTTGGATAGACAATGAATCGACCATCTCCAAGGGAACTAAAAGAAGAAAAGTGAAAGAGGTTTGATTGATACGTTTTAAAAAGATTGAACTGACTTGAATTCGTAAGTTTCTGTGCTTTATAGACAACCTTTGAGACATCCACGCGATCAAAAATGGCGAGATCCCACATAAGTAAACTCACCGGTAATAAAACCAGTAAACAAGCAAAACTAATGGGGGCCATGATTAAAGGTGTTTTTCTCTCTTGATAACGAAGATGAAAAAAGACCTCTAGCACGCCGGCCTCACCTTTAAAGAAAAGATCAAAGGGCAAAAGAAGAAAAAAAAGGGGTGACAACAGAGACTTCATGGCCAAAACAATTCGACTTAAAAACGGTCCGCATCCCGCTGTCTGAAGTCCGCTAAGTAAAAGGCCAAGAGAAGTATTAAAAATGAGAACTTGATAAAAACGCAATAAGCAGCTCAAGCAATAAGCACTAATAAAGAGAACCAACTGCTTTGAGAAGACGGCCTCAATATCTATGAAGAAATTTTTAAAGTCCTCGAAATTTAACAAGCTCCCCATGACAAGGGCCGCGATTATAAAATCGATAAAAAAAGCAAAAATTCGACGAGTTACAAGAGACTTGTTCAATTTCTTCTTCCTTCAAGCTCACTGGGCCAAGTCCTTAAAAACTTGCCAAGCTTTTTTTAAAGGCCCAAATAAATGGCACCTAAAATTGTATTCATTCCAACTTGGGGCAATTCCCCACGACTTCTATAAATCATTGAAATACTTAGATTTATTGTACTAAATGAGCGCTATTTTCTAAAGATTGGGCAAGATATACAGCTTTTAATAGGGAGTTTTTTGGTCAGCTATTAAAATAAAGTATGAAAAGGTTTTAGCCGATGAGTCTAACATCTTGGAATATTTAATAAAGTAAAAGAGGATCGAATGAAAACGAGAAAAAATGGAAATCCAATGAAAAAGCTAGTTCACTCATTGGTTTGTTATTCAACTTCAATGGGTTTAATCCTCCCTAGCGTTTACATTCCAAATGCACTTGCTCAGTCGCGGCCAAACGACACTTTTTCTCAAGTAGCAGGAGTTGTTGGACAGGCCTCTCAATACCTTGGAAATCAAATTATCAATTTAAGACAACAAGGTATGCAACAATATCTCTCTGCAAATCAGATGAGCAGCCTTAAAGCACCTCAGCCAGTTCCTGCAAAATACTTTAATGATCCAAATTTTCAATTCTGTTATGTGGCCCCTGCAAAATCAAATTATCCAGAAGGTGCTTGTCTTGAAACACCTACGAATGACGCCGATGCGGCCCAGGCCAATATGTTCAGACAGCTTTCAGTGGCCTATGAAGGATACTTTGATCAACTCATGTCAAAAGCACAGAACACCACTTACACTAAAGGTCTACAGTGTCTTGATGAAGGGAAAAAGAAATTAGAAGCTAGATTTCAAGACAAATTAAACTCTCTTCAAGCACTTGCTGATCAAATAAAAAAAGACATGCAACTTTTTAAAGAGCAAAACAAGGCGATTAAATCACAAATGCAAGACCTTAATTCTGAACTAACAGGTAAAGGTTCAGGTAGTCAGTCACTTGCAGAAAAACAGAGAGATTTTTCAAAGTACTTTTCTAATGAATGTCGAAATATTATTGGACCAGAAAAGCTTGCTCCAGGAGCAAAGAATGGTGGACTTCTTGGTGTTAAAAACTCGATGGCCCAAAATAATCAACAAGCGGTTAATTTTCAAACAAATAAAGGCGCTTACACTAAAAGAGCAAACGATGCCATCAACGATATTATTGAACAAGTTAATAAATATGGGATTTCCTCGCTTTCAAGTACTTTTCCTGTAAAAAAATCAAATCCTTTTGCAGCGAAAATGACTGAAGCTGTTATGAAAAACTATAGTGAAATTTCGACAGTTTATAAGCAGGCTCAAGACTCAATTCCTGGTGACTACAAATTACCAGCGATGGATAAGCACTTCAGTGTAAATATTGAAAACTTTGAAAAAGAAGTCGTAAAGAATTTAAAAAATGATTATATCCAAGACTGTGTGACAGGAGATGTAGGACTGAGTCTCGATCAAGTTCTTAGCAGCTTAACTTATACAGGTTCAGGAACAGGTAGCGGAACAATCAATACATTCAAAGTAAGAATTGAAAATATTCTTAATAACGACAGTATTTCAATGGACGATAAAATTGAACAACTAAAGGCCTTTGAATCTGATAACAACGGTAAAGTTGTCATGAAATACAAAGGGACTGATGGTAACACAAGAGCTCCCCTTCCTTACGAATACTTTATGCAAGCAAAAGATGCTTGTGAGCAAAGATACACTGCAGATAAGTCATCTGGGAACCTAGAGTCTCATAGTGAGAAAACAGAAAGAGCTAAGGGTTATCTTAAAGACCTAGTTAGACTGCAAAAGAATTTTGTTTCTGAGGTATCAACAAATATCACAGAAGACCTCCTGACTTGTAAAGACAGACCAGTTGAAACGGGAACTTGTGATCCTAACGGAGAAATTTTCAATCCAGCTGGAGATAGTTTCTGTCTAGCGAATGCAACGACATGTTCAAATCAAGTACAAGCTTGTTATGCTGGCGCAGAAAAAGTTGTAGCTCAAAAAACAAAAGAGCTAGAAGTTCTCGCCTCTAAATACAATGCGAATTTAAGTGCTCTTGTCGTAATGCAAGAAGCGAAATTAGCGCAAATAAAAAATGAAGTTATCGCCGATATGGACTATCTAAAAAATTACTTTGGTGGAGCTGCTTATGAGCTACCAAAAGACTTTTTCATTAATATGCCAGAGATCGATGACAACAATGAATTAGGAGTAAAACTTCTTGGGAATGGATCTCTAGAGTTTATGGACAAGCTCCCATCACTTATTGAAAATCAAATCAAGAAAATGGTTTCCGACCAAAGTAAAGCGGCCCTTGCTAATGTTGATCAGTATATCAATGACCAAGAAGCATCACTTGTTAATGAGAGAAATAAGTGGGTTGGTCTAAAAGACTCATGTACATCAAATATTACAACGTATAACACAAATGAAAATACAAGAAATGCAAAGAACTTTGCGCAGCAAATGGAAAACAGAGGCCTTGCTCAAAACTTCTGTAACTCGACAAGAGCACTTGCCAAACAAAGTCCAAACGCACTTTGTAATGGAAATGGTCTAAAGCAAATGTCTAACGACATGACAAAGATCCTCAATGCTGGTCTCAATGGAGAGATGAATAGCATCAATGGTCAAATGGTGGCCATTTGTGAAGGGTTTGGAAAAGAAGCTGAAGAAAGTTCAGATACTAAACTTCCAGCACTCGTTAATATTTGTCTTAAAAAGAAAAATAACTGGAGCAAGGTAAAAGAGAATCTAATTAACTCTTCCCTATCGAAGCTTCCACTTGATATTGAAGATAAAACTCTCGCTGGAATCGAGAAGTACCTTTCAGGTGAAAGTGATGAACTTCCATCGCTAGAAGATGAAAACCTAGCGGAGAGCCTAGAAGATTTAAGAACGAGCCTTAATGGATTTAAAATGAAGTCGACTTCTTCTTCAATCTCTAACTGGTTTAGTGAAAAAATCAATTCATACGATAATGATGACAATAAAGATAAGAAAGAAGCTCTTACTTACTTGAAAGATAATCTTGAAGGTATCTCTCAAGATGAAAACCCGTGTGCAGAGATCAACAATAAAGCGATTCTAAAAGCAATCGACCTCTGTTCAGGAAAAGACTCTAAGTCATCGATAATGGATTGTTATGAAGATAAATATGATGAAGAAAAAGGAAATATTCGTAGTGCAGAACTAAGACAAATGAATGAACAGTTCGATACGTCTATTAACGAAGATCTCCAAGTACAGTTAAGTGCTCTGGGAGAGAGAGCAAATCAAATTGGTTGTTTCGCAGGAAATGATCAGTCCAGAGGAGCTCCGACGATGGAGGATATTGCAAATTCTCTCTCGAATCTGGCAGGCGCGCCAACGGCAGAAGGCCGCTAAAACATCAAGGTTTCTATGGATAGAGAAAACGCGAGAAGGACTTTTAACATTTATCACAAAATAACAGGAGTCATCTTTTTGATGACTCTTGCTACGTCTTGCTTTCAGCAAGCAACTTCAGGTAAGAGAACTTCAAATTCCTATGTGAGTAACACTCCAAACTCTGTAAGTGCAGGCTATGGAAGAATCCTCGATGACAACCCAATCATTCTCTCTGGAAATGATAATTTAGCCGTCGATACATCTCTTGATCGCTATCTAACCATTGATCAGGAGTTTATTTCTGATTCTCAATTTCTTGAAGGAGATTGTCTTCTTATTGAAAATTGTATGTCAGCAAGAATGGATGTTAATGAATCCCCTCTTCAATCAACGACTAAGAAATGGGCCTTTACAACTTCGACAGATGAGTTTTTACAGGTACAAACTTTTGGTCATATAAAAAGAGTTGTCGATCGTTACTTAGGAGATATGGAGACTCATTTTGAAGTCGCTTCAGGTGGACTTCAATACCCAACAGCTCTTCCTGATACATTGAAATCAACTCAAAGTTATTGGAAAAAAAATACAACTCTAACGGGTTATTCACACTGTGATTTTGCTAATAACGCTTCATTTTCACCCGCCACATTTGAATTGTGCATGGGCTATAGTTCCGTTTATCCAGACTTTAAACTGGCAGAGGACAATACTGTTATCTATCACGAGGTTGGACACGGTCTTGTTGATATTATGATGAATATGAGAAATCAAGCTTACCAGGCCCTTGATTCAAGCTTTGTTGTTCGATCTGATCTTGGTGTTGTTTCCTATGATGAAGCAGGTGCTATTAACGAAGGGATCGCAGACTTTTTTAGTTATTATATGAACTATAGAACTCACATTGGTGAATGGGGACTTGGACGTGTTTTTTATCAATCAAGACCAATGTCTGAAGACGATCCACTCCATGCAGCGGGAATCTCTACGAGCACCTCTGAGCGCTTGAGTTACCCAACCTACTTGGATTATGATCCAAACGATAAAAATAGCTCCTACGAAGATATTCACTATGCTGGACAAATAATGTCCCACTACCTTGTTGCGCAAACCAAGAGTATAGAATCGGCCTGTAATATCCCACTAGATAAGGCCACAAGATTTGTCATGAATAATATCAACGAAACTCTCAGTGAGCTTGGAGATTTAACAGCAAAAGGTAGTGATCACTATCCAAGTGGAACCCATGTTAACTTAAATTCAACTTATAGTAAGCTTATGGTTGATGCGCTTAAGCCAATCGACTATAGAAGCTTCTCGCAGACCTTTGGTAAAAATATTCTTAGAACAATTTCCTCCCTACAAACGGGAAGCTGTACTAAAGCAACTTATCAAGACACGCTCGAGCAACTTCTCGATAGCTATGGGCTCCTTCTTTTTAAAAACTTCAACGAGTCAATGAATGGAGAGAATGGAACGGGTCTGACTGATACCAAGGTAACTCTTGCCAACAGGAAAAAAACGGAACTTGTCAGCAAGAGTGTTATTAAGATTGACGATAGACTTGGAAAGAATGGCTTCTATGTTTCTGATAAACAGTCATCCCTCTATAACGTTCTTACATCATTTCTCTCATCGGGAAAAATTACATCTATTTCTCCACAAATAGATGATGTTCTTGGCTACAACAATGGTAATGGAAAAATATCTCCAGGTGAATTTGTTGGAATCCATTTAAATCTTTTCAATAATTCGAATTCCATCGTTTCTGGTGTACGTGTGGTCGCTAGTGATTGGGCCCATTTTTATAAGGACACAACTCAATCTCCGGCAGCTCCGAGACCCTGTAACATCGATAATTTTCCTAAATCAACAGGTGCCACGGCAAGTGATCTTGATCAAAACAATAGCTGCGCTGATTTAACATTTGATGAAATGAATCCAAGCTCATCAGACAATGCTGATTTTCTCGACTACAAGCTCTACCCTAGTTGTATGGTTCAACTCAATGAAGAATCAGAAACACGTTGGGCCTCACAAGAGGACTTTAGAGAAAACCATGGTCTCGATGAAAGCAAGTGTCTTGATCCAAGCGATACAAAGAGCTGTTACATTCGTATCCCACGAGGTGTTGATCAGGCATGGTATTCAAAGATTGAGCCTAATAAAACGTGGGCAGAAGTATTTAAAAGATCAGACGGTAGTCCGCTGCTAGATACTGGAAATCTCATCTTTATGGAAGTTTCTCCTCATATTCCTCATGGAACGACGTTTAATTGCCGATTAAGAGTAAGCTTCACAAATTGTTCTGATTGTCACGATGATGGGAATAATGATCTGAAGGACTCACATTATATGGAAGATGATCCCTTTAAAGTGATCAACTTTCAATTTACAGTTCTTGACTAATACAGGGTTAAACAATGAAAAGAGTTGCGATTCTATGTTTTTTTCTATTCTCGGCCGCCATCATTTACAAAGTATATGATGACGGACAAAAACATGAAAAAAATAATATGACTTGGCACGGACTGAAAAAAACAAAATCAAAAGATTTCACATCCATTTATGTTCCACCTCGCCTTCAAAAGAAGATGAAAAAGGAAGAACTTCCACAAGTTGCTAATCAACAAAATGAAGCTTCTCGCTCGATTGCCAGTGTACCAACGACAATTAAAGCGGCCCCTCAGTGGAAAAAAGATTTAGCGAAAACTCTTCTTAGATTTGAAAAAGAAGACACTCAAATTTTTATTAGAGAAAAGTCAAAAATCAAAAAGTTAATTCGAAAGAAATTTGTTTCACTTAGACATGTTGTTATTGAAGTCAATAAAGAAGGTGGCCTTCGCCATAGCTATGAAGCACTTGTAGGAACAGATGGCAAAGTTGTTGAAACATGGGCCCAAACAAAGTTTGAACCCATGATCAAAGATCATAAGAAAGAAGATCTCGACTTATAATTTAATTTGATTCGATCGCTAAGCTGATAATCTTTGTAAGTTTAACAAGATCATCTTTTTTAACGTTATGAAAAAGAGCGATTCTAAATTGGTTGCGTCCAAGCTTTCTGTAGGCATCAATACCATAAGCAATCTTTAAATCAGCTAGCCTCTTACAGAGATCCTCTGCAGGATACTTATCATCAACATCAATTGTCGCTACAGCAAGAGAGCGAAACTTCTCATCTTTAACATAGAGATCGAGGTAGTCTTTTTCCTTTGCCCAATTATATAGAACATCGGCCTTTTCCCTAGAAAGTTCAATAACACGATCAAGACCTAAAACATTCATGGCCTTAACTTGCTCATTTAGAAAAAACAATGTGCTAATTGATGGCGTATTATATGTTGAATGCTTTCTGTTGTTATCAATAGCAAGCTTCCAGCTCATGATTTCTGGAATGTAGCGATCTTGCTCTTGAACTTTTTCACTACGAGCAATTGCTTTAGGAGAAAGAATCGCGACAAAAGTCCCACCTTCACTAGCAAAAACCTTTTGAGGAGAGAAAAAGAAGATATCACATTTAGAAACATCACAAGGAACTTGCCCTGCACCACTAGTAGCATCAACGGCTAGAAGCTGGTCATCATTTACCTGTGGAAGAGAATCAAGTTGTACTCCAGTTGATGTTTCATTTAAAGTAACGGCTACCACATCAGAGTCTGAATGATCTTCATAAACAACACCCTGTCCATAGTCGACGTTAATTTCTTTTTGCTCAATCCAAGGAATGAGTTTTGATGACTTAAACCATTTCGAAGAAAACTCTCCACAAGTGTAATGAGTAATCTTCTTATCAACCATTCCAAGACCAATCATATCAAAGAGAAATGTTGCTCCCCCATTTCCAATGACAACTTCATAATCCTCAGGAACATTAAAATAACTCTTAAGTCCTTCTTGAATTTCTTTTACGATTTTTTTGAAAGGCCCTTTTCTATGACTCGTTCCTAGTAAATGAGGTCCTGTTTCTAAAAGTGATTGAACATATTCTACAGGAAGAAGTGATGGCCCACAGCCAAAGCGTGGATCACTTGGAGTTAATTCATTTGGTACATTAAAGTTTTCAAACATAGTGAGTTCCTTTGTTAATGCCCCTATTTTAGGCCCGATGACTCCATTGATAAACAAAAAAGTTGTCAATATCTTGTATAATTGAAACAATATTTAGCACTATGAAAAAACTAAAATTAGCCATTATTATCGGCCTTTTTTCGCTATGTTCTTCGAGCTTTGCTAAAAAGGGTCCTCCTTATATAGACGATTTCTTTTTAGGAATCGGCAACCTTACCGAACTAGTCGGTCATGTCCAAGTCGATGAAAGTGGAAAGACGGAGAGCTTTGATTTCAATCCCTATTTTCTAACGGGAATGCGCTTGAATCTCTATGAGACAAACTTTGCTTTTGAACCTGAATTTGGTTTAACCCTTCCTCACGAAGGAAGAGACCCCAATACTAAGAAGTGGAGCTTCAATCTTCTTGCAAAAATCGCCTACCACTATAAGTTTCTAGCACTAAGCCTTGGTACAGGTTTCTATTGGGTCAATCTAAGTTCAGATGGTGGAACGAAAAGGCTTCAAAATGGAGATGGCTACAGTGATTTCCCAATACCAGAGGGATCAAGTACAAGCCAAAACCTCTTGACAACCATTGGCCTTCGCGCTCATGTCACGGATACTTATAGCGCTAATTTTGATGCCCACATTCTCAATCTTACAGATGAGCTTTCTCGATCATGGAATTATGTTCTTTCGATCAACTATCACTTTGGAAAAATAGAGTTTAAATTATGATTCATCTCCTTCTCCTCCTTCTGATACCCTTTTCGGCCAAAGCCTATACGCTCAATAACAACCTTGCAGCGACTTTTGATAATGAAGAAGTGAAAGTCTATTATGCCGATAATTGCAATGAAGTTTCTCTCACTCAAAGTGACTGGGACTATGTCATTACTGAGGCGGGGAATCGGTTTTGGAATACCGTCCCAACGAGTAAGCTAAAGCTTGTCAACGGTGGGATGAAAACGGTTGATAGTAAATTTCACGATGACTCTCTTTGTACAAATACAGGTGATACTTGCGAGATTAATAGTGATCTTGTTGTCAGTGATAATATTCTTGTCTCATGTAATGATAATACGACAAACTTTTCAAGTGGCTCTATCTTAGCAAAAGCAATACCCAATAACACGAGTGGAAAAACAATTATTGGTGCAATTGTTTTAGTGAATGATACAAGTTCAAGTGCCTTTAAAGACCTCTCTATGGACGAAAAAATTAGTGTCGTCTCACATGAAATTGGTCATGCCTTAGGACTTGGCCACTCTGAATATAAAGACAACCTCATGCATGCTGAGAGTTCTTCATCAAGAGAAAAGCTTGGTTGGGATGATATTGATGGAATTAGTTATCTGTACCCTAAAGAGCAACCATTTGCAGGCTTTTGTTCAACAATCGATGTATCAAAGAACACTCCTCCAAAGTCGGGCCCAGGAAAGTTTCCGCTTCTCTTTCTTCTGCTCATTATGGCCCTAGGAACTTTAAGCTCTAAGGCCATTAAGAAAACATACTAGCAATCTTAGACGAAAGACCTCTTTCGTCTAAGGCATTCATTTTCATATTCATCGAGCCAAATTAACTCTTGTTCAGTCATAATTGAGCGATCAATCAACTTATGGTCAAAGCCAATCCAAACTAAATTTTCAAAGCATAACATCCCCTCAAACTCAGGATGTTTTTTGACGATGGCGATATTTTCAAGGCGAACCCCTCCATAACCTGGAATATAAATACCAGGCTCAATTGAACCAACTTGATTGGCCTTAAGAGGAATTAGCGAAGTTGGAGAAAGTCTAAAACAACCTTCGTGAACATTGACCCCTACACCATGTCCCGTTCCATGGGCATAGTCATAACCTTTGGCCCACATGGCGCTTCTTGCCAAAGCATCAATTTGTGAACCGAGAGTCCCTTGTGGAAAAATGGCATTTTGAACTTGAAGAAGACCCTTGAGAACGAGTGTATAAATTTCTTTTTGCTTAGCTGTTGCACTTTCTCCAAGAAGGATTGTGCGCGTTGTATCTGTTGCAAATCCGGCCCTAAAGTAGCCTCCAGAATCCAGTAAATACAACTCACCCTTCGTTAAAAATGCTTCACTCGAAGGAACTGAGTAGTGCATGATTGAGCCATTTGGTCCAGCGGCAGAAATGGTTTTAAAACTCTGGGCCTTTGAGCCCTCGTTTTCATAAGAGCGTCCAACGATATCATAGGCCTGTTTTTCGCTTACCTTCTCGTTTGCTTCATAGAGAGAGTAAATTTCATTAAGGGCATTAAAAATGGCGGTGTCTCCCGATTCAAAGGCTTCTTTAATCAACTTAAGCTCCGCTTCTTCTTTAATGCTAGAAAAACGAGTAAGAAGATTAACCTGCTTATGTAATTTATCTCCAAAGAAATCCTTTAAGATCTCAAAATCGCCAAAAGAAGTTTGATTGGGATCAAAGAGGACCTCTTTTACATTCTCCTGACTTTTAAAAAACGTCTCCATTGATGCTTTCGCACTTAGAATCACTTCATACTTAGAAAGAATCGATTCATCTACATAACTCATGTCATCAACAAATAATGTAACCTTTTCATTAGTAACAAAGGCCTTGGCCGCAAGAGAGCTTTGATTTGGCAACTGATAGGCGCGGATATTGAGAAGCCATGAAAGGCCATCAATTGCATTAATAAACAAGGCCTGATCTTTCTTAAGAACTCTCTCTCTCTTTTGTTCAAATGAGCTTAGCCCTAGCCCTTCATCCAATAAAGACCCTGCCTGATCAATTGGATAGGCCTTATATCCAACGAACTCTCCTATACGATGACTCTCAAAAGCCGAAACGTTATGGTTTAGAAAATGAGATTCATACAGTCCAAGACTCGTTCTCTCACGCTCGATACCAATATTGAGAGCGCCTCCCTTAATCTCTTGCAGCTCTTTTAAAAGATTTTCCATATAAACGGCAATATCGGGATGAAAAGGGCACTTTTGAACATGGCAATAACTTGAATCTACTTCTTTATCGGCCTGTTCGTGATAGCGACCATCCACAAAGAGTTTCACTCCAGCACTATCAAAATGAGAGGCCACAACTAAAAGCTCGGCCATTGATCCCGTAAAGCCCGTGTAGTAGTAACGATGACACTCTTCTGTTGGAACATATTCATTTAAAAAGTTATCGAAACTCGAAATGTAGAAAACATCGAGATCATTCTCTTTCATAAATGATGAAAGAAGTTCGTAGTTCTTTTTAATTTTTTCCGGTGATAGATTCATATTCATTCTCTCTTCAGTTTTTTTAAGGACTTACCGATAGCTCTTTAAGGAGGGAATATGAAAGTAGCTTATCTTAAAATTGTCGGAATCATCCTAGGTTTATTTGTCTTTAAAATTGCAATCGCCGATCCATTTAGAACTCCAGAGGCCAAGAGATCTATTGCCACATCTGAAGTTAAAGTTCACGAGAGCTATTAGTCATTTTTTCCTGAAAAAATAGCTCTAAAATCCTTTCCTCTCTCAATATAATTCGCGTATTGATCAAATGATGGAAAGGCCGGAGAAAAGAGTAAATCCCCTTTATAACCGCTATCAACAACCCTATCATAGACCTCTTTTAAGTTTTCACAAACCTCAATTTCAAGCGAGTGTTTATCCCTAAGAGAAATTTCTTGATTCAAAGTCTTTGCGGCCTGCCCAATTAAATAAACTTTATCACAGGCCTTTTCGATTTCTTCAAAATACGGAGCAATCTCATCACCACGCCCTCTCAAGGCCCCCCCCAAAATAAGATGAAGAGGTGCAGATCTTTTTTCAAAAGACTTAAGTGCCACAAGTGTGGCATCCCAATTCGTGCTCTTAGCATCGTTATAGATTGTGCAATCAAGCCCAGTCTCTAAGTACTCAAGACGATACTCAACACCACAAAAACTATTCATTGCAGCTTGAATCCCCTCCTTTGTCGCTCCCGCCTCTTTGGCAAGAGAAGTAGCAAACATCAGATTAGAAAGATTGTGCTCACCAAGGAGTTTAAAACCGCTTAAGTCGTATTCTTTCAAACAATCAAGCACATGAGATTCTCTCGTTGATAAAGTAACACTTTGGCAGGGAATATTTTGTGCGAGCCTACTTAGATATTCATCATCTTTAGGAAGATAGAGAGTGCTCATGGAATCCATCTTTTTATAGATATTTAATTTGGCCAAAGTATAGTCATCAGTAGATGTATATCGCTCACCATGATTAGGATAGATGTTGAGAATACACGCGGCCTTTGGCGCTAAAGAAGGAAGACTTTCAAGCTGAAAGCTTGATAACTCTAAAACCAAAACGCTGGCCTGATTTTCTCCCTTTAAAACGGCAAGGGCATGATCGCTAAGAGGGACACCAATATTGCCTCCTAAAAACGAATTGATTCCGCTTTTTTCCATCATCTCTTGAATGAGACTGACAGTTGTCGTCTTGCCATTGGTTCCTGTTACCGCGATAACCGGAGCACTTAAATAGCGAAGGGCCAGCTCAATCTCGTTAATGACACTAACACCCCTATCAAGGGCAGCTCGTAAAATCTCGTGTTCCCGTGCTATACCAGGGCTTAAAATAATCTCATCCATAGTCGTTAAAAGATTGGCCGTATCTGGATCTTCTTGGGAAAGACAATGACTTTGATCGACGTATTTTTCAATTTCTTCGCGATCAGGCCAAGTTTCGAACTGACCTCGATTAACTAAAAATACTTGATCTTTTAAGTGACTGAGAAGCTTCATGGCCGAAAGACCTGATTTTCCTAATCCAAACACTGCTATTTTCTTTGCCATAAATTACCACACACTGTTTTCTAACTTTTAAAATCGATGTATAGCATACTAAGAGGAAGACAACGTGTCTTCCCAATTAAGAACGATAGGCGAAAAATGGACAGCAAAAAGCTCAAATACAGTGAACAGTTTAAAGAAATCAGAGAATTTCTCGGTGATCACGATCATTTGAGCCGCTTTGAAATACTTAATGACTATCCGGCCTATCAATCTCGCTATGAGAAATCATGGCTTGATAAACTCAAAGAACTCTCAGAAGAAGAACTTTATCAGGTCGACACTTTTGGTAATCCCGAAGTCTTAAAAGATCATCCCATGGGAAGCTGGCTTAAGAGAATAAAAGAACTCACCGCCCTTGATTTTGAAAAACTCGACAACCCAAAAGAACTTCCCGACTGGGCCTTTAATAAAGTTAAATTCAAAAAGCGCTATGAGATTTTAAAGATTGGTGAATGGATTACTCATCTTAAAAAAAAAGAGGGCTTTTCTCACTTAGTTGATATTGGAGGAGGAGTTGGTCACCTCGCTCGTGTTTTGTCCCACTATTTTGGAATAGAAACCATTAGCCTTGATGCCAATAAAACGTTCCAAGATCTTGGAAAAAAGCGCATGAATAAATACCCTAGACCAGAGGGCGCCAAGGAACTTTCATTCATTAACATGTTCTTTGGTGCCGATTTAAAAGATGAAAAAGATAATCAAATATTAGAAAAGGTATTTTCTAAAGAAGCGATCTCTCTTGGCCTTCACACTTGTGGCCCACTTGCCATTGGTCACATGAAAACAAATTTAAAATTTCAAACAAAGGGACTTCTAAATTTTGGATGTTGCTACAATAAGCTCGATCCTTTGCTCGATGTCAATATCAGCGAATTCGCAAAGAAGAACCCGCTTGCCTTTAATCAATTTGCTCTGACTCTTGCCACTCGTGGTCACTGTGTCATGGACTTAGAAGAATTTCGCCTTAAAAGAACAGTTAAGAAGTATCGCTATGGACTTCATCTGTTTCTCTTAGAGCATGAGCAAACAGGTGACTTTCTCTCCGTTGGAGAAGCTCACGTAAAGCTCTACAAGGGACCTTTTAGTGATTACTTACGTTCAAAATATAAAGAAATTGGACTCACTTGCTCTTACGATGAAGAGTACATTAATCATTTTCTTGAAAGAGAAGACATAAAAGAAACTTTAGAAGAGATGTTTCTTTGCAATGTTATTCGTTGGCAAATTGGTCGAGTCGTTGAATTTTACTTACTCATAGATCGTGCTCTATATTTACAAGAACACGATCAAGAAGTTGAATTAAAACAATTTTTTGATGAAGTCGTCTCACCTAGAAATATTGGTCTTTTCTCTCTAAGAAAAAGTGAACCTTCCTAGCGATTTTCACCATAACCGCCATATTCCCAAAACTGCTCTAGTTCTGGCGCATTTCTTTGCAAGTAACCATCTTTGCGCCTCGTTTGACGAGAGAGACTCTCAAGTACACGACGATTATCTTTTTGATCAAGCTCATCGATGCATTTTGCAAGTCGCTTTAAATGGCGACAAGGATTGAAATCATAGATCTCTTTATTTTTAGCAACCTTCACTCCTAGATCGACCTTTGTCATATCATTCTTTTCAAATTTCTTTTTATTTTCGACAATCCTTGCGGGGTGTCTTTCCTCTAGGTCTTTACAAGAGAGATCATTTTTATTTTCCCAGTTCACATCAAAGAGGAGAAATTGCTTCATCAAATGGTTATAAGTCTTCTTATCCTCTTCCCATTGTTTTGCATCGACTCCCTTTCCAGAAGAAAAGTGAAGCCACATATGGATAAAGCGATCTGTCAGACGTATTTTTTTGTTAAGCGTAATACTTTCAATTTGAATAGCAGGATCATTATCTGGGTCTGCCCCATTTTCAATGAAACGCTTGATATCTTCGCAAGCATCACCAAGATACTTTGCCTTTTCATAGATGAGGTTAATATTTTTTCTAAGCATGAAACGAAATTCTCTTTCGCCGTATTTATCTACACCATAGTTTGCAATCTGCTCAATGCTTGGATCATGTTTTTCTAACAATTCTGTAGAGAGTGCTTCTCTAAATCTTCCCCCTGGTACAGAGTAAACAAAGTAATCCTTATAGAAAAACTCTGTAAGGATCGCCATAATTAATGATTGATCGTTAATTGTTTTATAATTAGCATGGGCAGAATCGATTGGATTCACAAACTCTAAAAAGCTAAACTCTCGAGTCGCTTCTTTCTTTTTAATAACAGACTGTTTAACAAGTGATTGAATAGAACTCTCAAAATTTGGATTCCTATCATCAACAAAGACTTTTTTTCCATTCCAAATGACAAACCCATAGACAAATCCTTCAGGTGTCATAAGAAGTGTTTGATCTTTAGTCTTAAAAGCAATTCCACGCTTATGAAAAAGAGGTCTTGGAAGAGAGCTCACTTTCATCTTACTCAAAACTTTTTGAAAGTCTTGCCTTCTCTTTTCGTTAGTGAAGACTTCGCTAAGCTTATCAAATTTATGATGATTATTTTTTAAAAGAATGTATCCAAAGCTATATGTATTGGCCATGTGATCGACAAACTCTCCATAGAACTTAGAAGAAAGGCGATCGAGATGCTTTTTATAAGTTTCCACGGCCATGGTGTTTGTGATTAATGCGATGAAAAGAAGTATATATTTCATAGAACCCTCATATGTAATTTCTTATACATATGATCGGTATTTGAAATGAATCATTGAGAAGAATGTGACCGAGCAAAACACTCGGTCACAGAAATATCTTATCTTAAATAAAGCATGTCATAGAAAGTTGGTAGTTCCCAAAGCTTATCAGGAATGATTTCTTCGAGTTCATTACAATAACCAGCGATCTTTTCACTCATTGGGTAGAGCTCATTAGCAATTTTTCTTGCTCTTTCAATTCCCTCTTCAGGTTGATCGTTGATCATATTTTTAAGATTGCGAGCATTTTCAAAAAGACTTTCACAGGCAAGATTGAGTGACTTAAGAATATCGTGTTCAATATTCGTATCAAAACCTAAGTCTTTTTGCATGCGAATCGTCTCGGCCACTTGCTTTTTATACTCAAGTGCCGCAGGGATAATATACTTATGAACAAGGGAAAGTTGTGTATCAAATTCAATTGCTCTTAAAGTACAGTATCTCTCTACAAGGACATGATAACGAGTCTGAAGTTCAGAATCACTCAAGATCTTTGCTTCTCTTAAGTACTTCGTCTCAGATGCATCGATAAAAACATCGAGAGCATCAGCTGTCGTTCTAAGATTAGGAAGACCTCTCTTAGCAGCTTCTTGAACCCAGTCATCAGAGTATCCATCGCCATTGAAAATAACTTCACTGGCCGAATCAGTCCATTTCTTAGTTAGTTTTAAGAGGGCCTTTTCAACATCAGTTCCCTTCGCGATTTCTTCTTTTAAAAAAGCA